>NZ_JACJDN010000336.1:0-4361 GCF_014163565.1 Pseudoalteromonas sp. SR45-5
TTTCATAAATCAAGATTGGATCTGACTCACCTTTAATAACGGTTTCATCAATAACTACTTTGCTTACATCATCCATTGAAGGAAGCTCGTACATAGTATCAAGTAGTACACCTTCAACAATTGAACGAAGACCACGTGCGCCTGTTTTACGCTCCATTGCTTTGTGGGCAATTGCAGCTAAGGCATCATCGCGAAACTCAAGTTCAACGTCTTCCATACCAAACAATACTGAAAACTGTTTAGTAATCGCGTTTTTAGGTTCACTCAATATTTGTACAAGAGCTGCTTCATCAAGTTCTGTTAACGTAGCCACTACCGGCAAACGGCCTATAAACTCAGGAATTAAGCCATATTTAACTAAATCTTCTGGCTCTACATCTTTAAATGTTTCACTTAAAGAACGACTCGCCGCAGACTCTTTTACGCTAACGCCAAAACCGATACCGGTGTTTTTATGGCTACGTTGCTCAATTACTTTATCTAGGCCTGAAAATGCACCACCACAAATAAACAAGATTTTAGATGTATCTACTTGTAAAAACTCTTGCTGTGGATGTTTACGACCACCTTGCGGTGGAACAGAAGCAACGGTGCCTTCAATCAGTTTAAGTAGCGCCTGTTGAACGCCCTCGCCTGATACGTCACGCGTAATTGAAGGGTTATCTGATTTACGAGAAATCTTGTCAATTTCATCGATGTAGACAATACCGCGCTGTGCTTTTTCAACATCGTAATCGCACTTTTGTAAAAGCTTTTGAATGATGTTTTCAACATCTTCACCTACATAACCTGCTTCGGTTAATGTAGTGGCATCGGCCATAGTAAACGGCACGTCAAGTAGGCGCGCTAATGTTTCTGCAAGTAATGTTTTACCACTACCTGTTGGGCCGATAAGCAAAATATTACTTTTACTTAATTCAATGTCTTGCTTAGTCGATTGGTTACGTAGGCGTTTATAATGGTTATAAACGGCAACAGACAATACTTTTTTAGCATGGTCTTGACCAATAACATAATCGTCTAAGTGTTTACGAATTTCTTTTGGTACAGGTAGTTTGTCAGACGTATCATGCTTAGGAGCAATGTCTTTGATCTCTTCCCTGATAATATCGTTACACAACTCTACACATTCATCACAAACGTATACTGAAGGGCCTGCAATTAATTTACGCACTTCATGTTGGCTTTTGCCACAAAAAGAGCAGTATAACAATTTATTACTTTTGTCGCCGTCTGTAGGAGTGTCAGACATTCAGCTACCTCATTTTATTACGTTGGCCACCAAAACTATTGGCGGCTATTTCAATACGCTTTAACTATACCAAAATTTATTGGTTTTCGCATAGTAACTCAAAGTGGCAAACAGGCAGTCCTGCTTACCAAGCGCTTACTTTTTGTCGCGATTTGTAAACACAGAGTCTACCAAGCCGTAATCTACAGCTTGCGAAGCACTCATGAAGTTATCACGATCAGTGTCTTTAGAGATAATATCTAATGGTTGGCCTGTATGCTCAGCCATTAAGCGGTTAAGCTTATCTTTAATAGACAGAATTTCTTTAGCGTGTATTTCAAAGTCAGATGCTTGACCTTGGAAACCACCTAATGGTTGGTGAATCATCACACGTGAGTTTGGTAGGCAAAAACGCTTACCTTTAGCACCAGCAGTAAGTAAAAAAGCACCCATGCTTGCAGCTTGACCTACACATATTGTACTTACATCTGGTTTGATGAAGTTCATTGTGTCGTAAATAGCCATACCCGCAGTTACTGAACCACCTGGTGAGTTGATATATAAAAAGATATCTTTATCAGGGTTCTCTGATTCTAAAAATAGCATTTGCGCTAAGATCAGATTTGCCATGTTGTCTTCAACTTGACCTGTTAAAAAGATAATACGCTCTTTTAATAATCTCGAATAAATATCATACGAGCGCTCGCCTTTTGGTGTTTGTTCAACAACCATTGGGACCAATGCATTTAGGGGATCTGTAATACCAGTATTCATACTTATTTAATTCCTTATGCGCTTATACTTATCCTTATTATAAGGAAGCATAGTTATCGTTTTTCGCAAATTTAGAGCCAAAAACTAAAATGGCCCGGGCACGCTGTATAAACAGAGTAACACGAGCCATTTAATCGTTAGCGAGAGCTTAAGTCAATGACTTATTAAGCACCTTGCTGTGGATTCATGATGTCATCAAATGCTTTTTCAACATCAGTAACAACTGCTTTAGCTAAAATAGCTTCAACAGCTTGCTCTTCCATTGCTACATTACGCATTTGCTGCATAAGTTGATCATTACCTTTGTAGTATTCTACTACTTCAGTTGGATCTTCGTATGCAGAAGCTACTGTTGCGATTAATGCTTCAACTTTAGCATCATCAACTTTGATGTCGTTAGCTTTAATCACTTCACCTAATAAAAGGCCAGTTTTTACACGTGTTACAGCTTGCTCGTGGAACAATTCAGCTGGAAGCTCTGGCATGTTTTGAGCGTCGCCGCCAAAACGTTGAGCTGCTTGCTGACGTAGAGCATCAACTTCTTGATCAACAAGTGCTTTAGGCACTTCGATTTCGTTGTTAGCTAAAAGACCTTTGATTGCTTGGTCTTTAACGCTTGCTTTAACCGCTTGGTCTAGCTCACGTGTCATGTTCTTTTTAACTTCTTCTTTAAGCGCGTCTACGCCGCCTTCGGTAACACCGAATTTAGTTGCAAACTCTTCGCTTAATTCTGGTAATTCTTGCGCTTCAACTTTTTTCACTGTGATAGTGAATTGAGCCGCTTTACCTTTTAAGTTTTCAGCGTGGTAATCATCAGGGAAAGTTACATCAGCAACTACTTCTTCGCCTGCTTTTTTACCTACGATGTTATCTTCAAAACCTGGGATCATACGACCTTGGCCAAGTTCTAATGGGAAGTCTTCAGCTTTGCCGCCTTCAAATACTTCACCGTCGATAGTACCTACGAAATCAACTGTTACACGGTCGTTTTCGCCAGCAGCTGCATCAACATCAGCCCACGCTGCGTGTTGCTTACGAAGTGTTTCTAGCATGTTAGCTAAATCTTCGTCAGTTACTGTTACTGCTGGTTTTTCAACAGTAATTTTATCTAAACCTTGAACTTCAACTTCAGGGTAAACTTCAAACGTTGCTGAGAATTCTAAATCTTTACCTGCTTCAAGTGATTTAGGAGCGAATGTAGGCGCGCCAGCTGGGTTGATTTTTTCAGAAACGATTGCTTCGATGTAATTACGTTGCATTACTTCGCCAGCAACTTCTTGACGAACTGCAGGGCCAAAACGCTTGTTAATTACAGATACTGGAACTTTACCAGCACGGAAACCATCTATACGCTGTGTTTTTGACAGTTGTTGTAGGCGTTTTTTTACTTCGGTCTCAACGTTCTCTGAAGGAACGGTGATAGTTATACGGCGCTCAAGGCCTTGGGTCGTCTCAACAGAAACTTGCATGATTTACCTCAATATTCAATTTTGGCGACTGTTCGCCTTCCTTTACAAACAAAGTGTTCTGCATGAGTCTTGATAAAGTTTAAGCGGTTTTCCACACTTAAAAGCATCCGTCGCTACCATGAGACACCATTGCTGCTTTGCCCTTCGGGCACTATGTTAAACAATAGACGCGGCATTATAACCTAATATTTATGATAGTCGAGTATAGGGGGCAATTATTTGGACTAGATAAGGGACTATAAAGACTAACTGAATAAAAAACAGGCTAACTACGGACTAAATAGAATAAAATAGAAATTATTTAATAGAATTATAGGCTAACAGATTTAGATTTATAACTTAGAGGAGTTTACTTATTGTTCTTATAGGATAAGAAAATGGTCGGCGATGCAGGATTTGAACCTGCGACCCCTTGGACCCAAACCAAGTGCGCTACCAAACTGCGCTAATCGCCGACATTGAAGAGTTAACTTCTTTTTTCATACTGAACACTTAAACTGAGAGTTTAAGACCATTTTAAGAAAATGGTCGGCGATGCAGGATTTGAACCTGCGACCCCTTGGACCCAAACCAAGTGCGCTACCAAACTGCGCTAATCGCCGATATTCGTTGTAAATGGGGTGACTGATGGGGCTCGAACCCACGACAACCGGAATCACAATCCGGGGCTCTACCAACTGAGCTACAATCACCGCTATATTTACATGTTTTCAAATGGTGCACCCAGAAGGATTCGAACCTTCGACCGACGCCTTAGAAGGGCGTTGCTCTATCCAGCTGAGCTATGGGCGCATCGAAAACTTCATAGTTTACCAATAAGCTATTCGATTATAAAAAATTATAAAAAAATGGTCGGCGATGCAGGATTTGAACCTGCGACCCCTTGG
>NZ_JACJDN010000337.1:0-4335 GCF_014163565.1 Pseudoalteromonas sp. SR45-5
TACTTTGCCATTGTGCCCAAGTATGGGCACAAAAAGAAAAAGGCCAAATAGAGTAGTTGGCCTTTACAGCCGCTTTTACTGGCGTAACTACTCTTCTAGTTGCTTAATTTTATGCTCAATTAAAGGATCGTCAGGTACAAGTTGTTGAGCAACTTCTAATAACTGAATGGCATCATTAGGATGCTCATCTTGATGCTTGAGGGCAACATCTATTAATGGCTGAATATCAATTTTTGCCTGATGTTCCTGTACGTGAACTTCTTTTTCATCAATCAAAATATTATGAGCTTTGCTTAATAGTGTTTGACGGTGAGCTGAGTTTACATTCGCTTTATTAAGGCTTTTGTAATAATCCTCTTTAAAACGTAAGGTTTTAGTTTGCAGACGAAACTGCGCAATATCAATTTGCTGATGCTGGATAAAATCGACGGCTACTTGCTTATAAAATCCAAACTTATTCAAATATGTGGCATGTGTGCCATGTCCCATACCAAATACTCGTAAGTGAGTTAACTGCTTATAGCGCTTAGCGTGCATTCGGTCTATACGATTAGTAGGATCGTAAATAACATAGCCTTGGGCATCTCCTAAATCTAGATCGTGATAATCTTGCTGCCAATCAAACTGCTGAGCTATATCGGTACTAGAGCGGTCATCCCACGGTACTAATTCTTTATTTTTAGTACTTACCGGATGGAAGAACAACACCTGATTTAGCTTTAATAGTTTAGCAAAAGCGCCAACAGCAAATCCGCCACGACTTAAACCATAGCCAAGTCGACAATTAAACGGCGTAAGTAATGTTGATAATTGCTCGAGAAAAAAGATTAAATTACGATTACGAAACCAATTACTTTTACCCAAATGCTGAAAAGCGATTACGTTTACGTTTTGTTTTTGAGCTAAGTGATAACCCCATGGTGCAAAATCAGGACGAAGATCTTGCTCTTGCACGTTAGTGCCAGCTGGGGAGAAGGTAAAAAGCAGGGGTCTATTAACGTCAACAAAATCATACTTAACAAATACATCGCCGAGTAAATCACTACCCGTCATGGGTAATCGAGTTTGTTGCTCATTGTGCGGGAGAGTTAACCATTCATCTAACCAATACAGTAATTTCATTAATCCTCCAGCTATAAGTCAGCATAGATCATATCAAACTCAATGAAATTAGGTCAAACCGATAGGGTATTACTGCGCCATTTTGATTATTACATCCCAGTCATTTTTAGTAACAGGCATTATTGATAGTCGTCCGCCCTTTTTAAGTGCGATTTCAGTAATATTGTCATTGGCTTTAATATCTTTAAGGCTAATTAATTTTTTTAAATGGCTTTGATAAGTAACCTCAACAACAACCCAACGTGGTTTGTCGCTGGTGGCTTTTGCATCGTAATAGTCGCTGCTTAAATCAAATTGAGTGGGGTCTGGGTAGGCTTCTTTAGTAACCTCGGCAATGCCCGCTACGCCCACGTGTTTACAGCTTGAATGATAAATCATTACTGAATCACCGACTTTGACGTCGTCACGCATAAAATTTCGTGCTTGGTAATTACGCACACCTTCCCAAAGAGTCGTTTGTTTTGGTGCGTTTTTTAAGTCATCTAATGAAAACGCATCGGGTTCAGTTTTAAATAGCCAGTAAGCCATAACAGTATTCCTAACAAATATTTACTTCCCACTATTGTATAGTATCATTTGGACACTAGGGTAATGAGGAAGAAATAATGAGCCAAGTATTAGATGATTTATTGTCGTTGTTAACACTTGAAGAAATTGAGCAAGGTTTATATCGAGGACAAAGCCAAGATTTAGGCTTTGGTGCTGTATTTGGTGGTCAAGTAATGGGGCAGGCGCTTTCTGCTGCCAAAGAAACTCTACCTGAAGGGCGAATAGTTCATTCATTACATTCTTACTTTTTACGCCCAGGCGATCCGGCTAAACCCATTGTTTATGACGTTGAAACTATTCGTGATGGTAAGAGCTTTAGTACGCGCCGAGTCAAAGCAATTCAGTACGGTAAACCTATTTTTTATATGACCGCGTCATTTCAGGGTGAAGAAAATGGGTTATCGCATCAAGCGACAATGCCTGATGTTCCCGCACCTGAGGAATTACGTTCATCGCTTGAGTTTTACCAAGATAACGCTTCGCATATCCCAGAGGTTATCCGTAATAAGTTTACCCGTGAAATGCCAATTGAAATGCGACCGGTTACTTTTCATAACCCGTTTAAACCAGAAGTTATGGAGCCGGTAAAGCATATTTGGTTTAAAGCTAATGGTGAAATGCCGGACGATCAGCGTATCCATAATTACTTATTAGCGTATGCGTCTGATTTTGAGTTTTTACCAACTGCATTACAACCTCATGGTGTATCGTTTATGCAGCCAAATATGCAAGTAGCTACTATTGATCATGCAATGTGGTTTCATCGTCCATTTAGAATGGATGATTGGATTTTGTATTCAATTGATAGTCCAAGTGCGAGTAATGGGTGTGGTTTGGTACGGGGGCAGTTTTTTGATCGCCAAGGCAACTTGGTTGCCTCAACAATGCAAGAAGGGGTTATGCGTCAACGTTAACCCCTTCTGTAAATGCATAGCTAGTTACACTGATCTTGAACTATATCGCTGATTGACTGCCAGACGCGTGCTGGCAGTAATGTTTTAAGGTGTGCGTAGGTTTCACATAGTTGTGTGCTACCTACTAAGCCCTTATCACCCTCTGTTATTAACGACTCGCCACGTAAGTTTTCGATAAAACTAACAAGTACTTTTTTGTCAAAAAACTCAGGTGTTTTTATGCCGTGCAGTGTACCTAAACGTTGTGCGAGTACTTGGCTTTCTCTTTCAAGCTCGGCTTTTTCAATGCCATCACTTGTTTGAATAAAACCAATTACAATAGCGTAACGTTGTAAAGTAAAGCTAAGTGCTCGTCCAAGCATTTCAAGCTTAGCTAGGCAGTCATTACTGTTCGTTATATGAATGTTATCGCCATCAAACTCAATTAAATTTTGATCAGCAAAGTTAGCTAAAATACGCGTTATGTAGTTTTCATCAAGAGGCTGTAAATACCATTCTTTAGCAAATAACGGATAAAACGTTTTTACAAGTTGCTGGCATTGAGCAATCGTAGTGCTGTGTTGTTTAAATAGATGTAGTGCAATTAAGCTTGGTACTGCAAACAAGTGCAAAATATTGTTTCGGTAGTAATTAAACAGTACTTTTTCTTTATCGCTAATAGTAATAATTTCGCCAAACTCATCACTGATAACTTCAAACTTATTAAGCTTTAATGCATGCGTTAGTAATTGCTCTGGTGTTTCGTCTGGTGTAGTTACTTTATTACTGTAGCTGGCATCACGCTGTAAGCGCAGATAAAAATCAAGCTGTGCTAATAGCTTTGGTTTACTCAATGCTTGCTTATCATTAACCAGCAATATCATCGCTAGTAAGTTAACCGCATTAAGCGCCGCTGCATTATTAATTTTAACCATTACTTGGTCGGCAAGTTTAGTTACTTGTGGTGCTAACCATTGTGGCTTTTGCACGTCAGTTGGGTGTATTGAATCACGCCAATCAGGTTGGTTATCGTTTAAGTATTGGTTAATAGAGATTGGATCGCCAAAGTTTAAATTACCACGACCGTAGTTTTTAAGGTTTTTGATTGCCTTAAAAATACCAAATATAGATTCGCCTTTTTTATCTTTACCATCCAGCTCTTTAAGGTAGGTGTTAATTTCCATGACGTGCTCGTAGCCAATGTAAACAGGAACAATAGATATTGGTCTGTCTATTCCGCGTAGCATTGCTTGTAATGTCATAGATAGCATACCCGTTTTAGGCGGAAGTAAGCGTCCAGTTCGGCTTCGACCGCCCTCCGTGTAAAACTTAACAGAGTAACCTTTAATAAACAGTTGGCTTAAATACTCTTTGAATATGGCAGAATAAAGTTTATTACCTGCAAACGAACGGCGAATAAAAAACGCACCAGAGCGTCTAAATATGCCTCCGGCAGGGAAAAAGTTAAGATTTATACCTGCAGCTATATGCGGAGGTACTAAACCTAAATGATAAATAGAGTAAGTAAGCAGTAAGTAATCCATATGGCTGCGATGACAAGGCATATAAATTATTTCATGCCCTTTATCTGTTAGTTCATGAATTTGTTCGGCGTGTTTAATATCAATACCATTATAAAGCTTATTCCATAACCAAGTTAAAAACCTTTCGGCCACACGTATCATTGCTTCAGAGTAATTAGCGGCTATTTCATCAAGTAGCTTAAGTGCATTTTGACGAGCTTCTGTTTGGCTAATGTTTTTAGCGTTAG
>NZ_JACJDN010000338.1:0-4313 GCF_014163565.1 Pseudoalteromonas sp. SR45-5
CATCACCTAGCGCAAAGCCTTTATTAAAATCAAGGTTAATGGTTTCGCCATCGCCTTCAGAATATTGACCGTAGTTAATAGCCGCTTTGCCACCTTCGCTACCATCTTTAAGCACAATATTAATAACACCTGCAATTGCATCAGAACCATACTGAGCAGCAGCGCCATCACGTAATACTTCAATGCGTTTAATTGCAGAAGCTGGAATTGCATTCATGTCAGTACCTGCGGTACCACGCCCAACAGAGCCATTAATATGAATAATACTTGCTTGATGACGACGTTTGCCGTTAATTAACACCAATGTTTGATCGGGGCCCAAACCGCGAAGTGTCGCAGGTCTTAAAGCATCAGTACCGTCACTAATTGCAGAGCTTGAAAAGTTAAATGAAGGGGCGATAGACTGTAGCATACGACCAACTTCTGTTTGGCCTGTATTTTCAAGCGCTTCTGCACTTAAGATATCTACTGGAACGGGTAAATCTTCAACTGAACGCCCTGCTACACGGCTACCGACAATAGCAATTTTTTCAATTTTTTCTTGAGCGACTTCTTCTGCTGCGTTTACACCTTGCGAATTTACTGCAAGTAAAGCTGGTAATACTGCTGCACTGACCGCTGAAAGCTTCATCATGTTGTTATCATTCCTGTTGATTTGTTTGAGTTTTATACTCAGTAAACCATTTTGATCAACAACCGCATCGAGCTCAGTCCCACCTAATAATGCCTCTAGAGCATCTAGCTGAGTGTAAAATCCATAAACTGAATTTGCGTCATACTGCTTTGCCAACTCATAAGAAAACACCACGGTTTGCTCTGTTTGTTTAGCATATTCAATTAAGGCTTTGTCTGCTCGCTGCGCTTTTATATCAAATTGCACCATTTGCCCAGTGGTTTGTGTTGCTGCTTGTACACTTAAACTAAAAATAGCCGGTGCAAGCACACTAAATCCACTCAATAAATGCGTTTGGTTACTGCGCAACTTATATAAACAGCTGACAAACAAAAATCCTCTATGGGTTTGTTTCTTTTTTTTAATGTTTTTTTTACGTTCAATCTTTATTGATGTAACTTTACCTAACATTAGTTTGATTTGCATAACGTCTACTTATGATTCTGTATGGTGTTTTAGCGTTACTACATGCTCACCTAAACGCTCATGATCAATCGAAAAGTTAGTTTGTAAACTTTCTAGTAAACCTTCAACGTCACCCGCTTTAAATACTCCAGCCACTTTAATACTGGCAAGCTCAGCTGATGAAAGCTCAAAACGTGTGGCTGTATAGCGGCTTACTTCATTTAAAGCATCGCTTAGCTCTTCTCCATTAAAAATAAGCATCCCGTTTTGCCATGCCAAATCGCGTTGTACGTCGTTCATTGAAAGCTGCGTAATTGGTTTTGTAACACTTTGCTCAATAACTGCTTTTTCGCCTGAGGTAACAATATTGGCATTAATTTGACGAATTTTTTTCGTGCTATTATCTGCAAGTTGATAATCTTTAAAGTCATTTGCATCAACCGCTACACTTGGATCGGTGATCATCACTTTGCCTTCAGTAACCACCAGCTCTAAATCTGATGATGTATTGCGTTGTACATTAAATACCGTGCCTAACGCGGTAAAACTTTTATCACCAGCCATAACACTAAACGGACGCGTGGCATCTTTTGCTACATTAAAGCGCCCTTCTCCACGACTAAGTAATAACTGCCTGCGGCCTTTACTATAAGCAACTTCTAGTAAGCTATTAGTATTAAGCTGCACTATGGTGCCGTCTGGCAATACATACGTTGCTTGCTCACCTACTTTTGTTTTGTAAATTTTAGTGTAATTAACTTTTGCAAGCTCTTGGTTGTAGCCATTTTCTAAGTTAATTAATAAGTAGCTGCATACCATTAACGCTGCAAACAAACTCGCTGCAATTGAATAAGAAAACATCCACTTGTTTTTTGATGTTTTAGTATTGTTGCGCTGAGGAAATAAATGACTTAATTCGTTTAATACTGAAAGCTCATCCCAAAGCTGAGCAAGCTCGTATATAGAGTCTTGATGTGCAGTGCTTTGCATCATCCATAATTTAAATTGCTCTTTTTCATCATCAGTTAAACCACGATCAATCGCGCTTATCCAATCACATGACTTTTCTAAGATTAAATCTTTTGAATTAAATTGATGAACATTACTCATTCTGCGACCCTCTTAACGGATATAGGATGTGCCTGAGCTTTAGGGTTCGTTTGAGGGCTTTGCTCATGTTCACGCATGTATAACATGGTTTGTAACAATCCTTTGGCAATGTGTTTTTCAACAGTGCTTTGGCTTAACTGCATTTGGTCTGCTATCTCTTTTTGGCTCATACCGTAAACTTTTTTTAATATAAAGCATTTACGAATCGATGAGCTTAGTTGCTCAGTAGCTCTACAAAAAAGTAAAAAACGCTCTTTAGATGTGTATTCGTCTTCGAGCTTCATTGATTTGAGTAATACGGGCAATTCGTTATCGTTTTCTAACGAATCATTAAATTTATTGTCCCACTTAGCTATATGGTTGAGTGCTAGATGTTTTGCTGTTTTTAGCATATAACTGCGGGTAAACTGGATGTCTTGTTTTAAATCAGCTTCATAGCTTTTTACAAAAGTTTCTTGCACAATATCTTCTACATCGTCGGGTTGAACAATGCGCGATACAAAACGTTTGAGCTGTTTAGAAATATCAACAAATGTTGACGTGAACTTTACTTTTTTCGTCATCCTTAACATCCACCTGTTGTTATTTTTATTATTAGGGCGTGTTGGCCTTTCGTGGTTGAATTTGCAGCAGTACGTTTGGTATTTAGGCAAGGCAGAGCCTATGTAGTGTGGTTACTCCCCATAAATAGGTGATAAAGCAGCATAAATACCATACATGCGCTGCCCTTTGGGTTCAATTCACAAAGGTTAACACGCCCCAATAGATTACGAGTTTTTGACATAAAAACAAGCTCAAATGTTAATTCTGGGTTATTTAAATGCATAGGAAGATAAATGAGTAAACTTTTAGATTATATACGACTTAGTTTCTTTGCATTCGGTTTACTACTTGGAGTGCAAATACCTGCATTTGTAAGTGGCTTTGGCCAAGCATTATCAGCCCAGTTAATTGAAGCTAACAATGCCGTTGCGCCTTTTAAAAGCGATGCAGCTAAGTATTTCAATAATGATTTAACTAAGCTAATAAAACACTATCAAAATATTGATGATGAAATTGTGAACAAAGGGGCAAGTAATATCAGTACTCTTTACGAGCGACAGCAAGATTTACAGATAGCCGTAAATAGGTTTGAGAAATCTCCGTATATATTTACTATGATCAGTGGCATGAGCGATATAAAGCAACAAGTATGGCAACGCTTTGAAGGTCAAATCATTTTGAAAAAAGACTCTATTATAGCCGCCATTGTTGCAGCCATAATTGTTGCCTTGCTTGCAGAGCTTACTGGTTATTTGTTTTTAATTGGAGTAAAACGCTCATTTAAACGCTTATTCGCAGCTCAAAAATAGTGATTTCATAAAATCATAAAATACATCGGTTTTGCGGGTTGTTAAACTATTTTGCGGACGTAAAAACCAAACCGGTGCATCATCTTGTGCCATTACCCCTGGCATAACTTCAACCAAAATACCGTTTTTAAGATCTTCATTAATCGCTATTTTTGATTTAATAGCAATACCATGACCTGCAATGGCAGCTTGTGTCATATTATCAGAGTTTGAAATAGTAAAACGAGTTTTAGCATTAAAGGTATGTATTTTTTTGTGTTCGTCAAAAAGCTTTAACTGGCGTTGCCACGGCAGGCAAACCCAATAATGCTCACTCAATTGCGTTAAATTTTCAGGCATGCCGTACTTTTCTATATAGCTAGGGGCTGCACACAGTATGCGACTATTGTTTACGATTTTACGAGAAAGTAATCCTGAGTCATTTAATTTTCCCACCCTAATTGCAACATCTTGAGCGTCATCAACCACATTTACAAAATGATCCGTTATTAAAAAATCAAGCTTTAGTTCAGGGTAAGCTTGCTCAAACTCATTGAGTTTAGGCATTACGTATTTTGAAAAAACCCAAGGCGGCATGGTCACGCGTAGTAAACCACTCACCGATGAGCTGCGCGCGCCAATACTATGTTCAGCATCGTGAAGGGCTTCTATTATAGCCCCCACACGCGTATAAAATATTTCACCTGCGGGAGATAACCGTACTCGCCTGCTATCTCTAAAAACAAGTACTGTAGCAAGCTCACGCTCTAGTTTACTTAAGCGATGGCTCACCG
>NZ_JACJDN010000339.1:0-4279 GCF_014163565.1 Pseudoalteromonas sp. SR45-5
GGGTCAAATCAAGCTTAAAAACTCATTTGGGTGCAGTTTAAAGGTCTGGATCGTCGCCTAACTTATCTTCACCGTCTTCAGGTTCAATAGTTGCTTTTAGTAAAAGCATTTCGCGTAACTTACCTTCAATCTCATCTGCAATTTCTGGGTTTTCTTTCAAAAACTTAATTGAGTTAGATTTACCTTGGCCAACCTTGTTGCCACTGTAACTGTACCAAGCACCTGCTTTTTCAACAATTTTATGCTTAACACCTAAATCAATTAACTCGCCTTGCTTAGAAATACCTTCGCCATACATGATGATAAATTCAGCTTGTTTAAATGGCGGCGCTACTTTGTTTTTAACAATTTTAACGCGGGTTTCGTTACCAACAACTTCATCACCTTCTTTCACAGAACCAATACGACGAATATCAATACGTACCGATGCGTAAAACTTAAGTGCATTACCACCCGTTGTTGTTTCTGGGTTACCAAACATAACACCAATTTTCATACGGATTTGGTTAATGAAAATACATAACGTGTTAGAACGTTTAATATTACCAGTAAGCTTACGTAATGCCTGTGACATTAAACGTGCTTGTAAGCCCATGTGCGAGTCGCCCATGTCGCCTTCAATCTCAGCTTTTGGTGTAAGTGCAGCAACCGAGTCAATAATAACGACGTCTACTGCGCTTGAACGTACTAACATGTCACAAATTTCTAGTGCTTGCTCACCTGTATCAGGTTGAGATACAAAAAGGTCATCAATATTTACACCTAGTTTTTGTGCATATACAGGATCAAGAGCATGCTCAGCATCAATGAAAGCACATGTTTTACCTTCTTTTTGAGCTTCTGCGATAACTTGTAAAGTAAGCGTTGTTTTACCAGATGACTCAGGACCATACACTTCAACAATACGTCCCATAGGTAAGCCACCTATGCCTAAGGCAATATCAATACCTAGTGAACCTGTAGATACAGATTCAATGTTTAACGCTTTGTTGTCACCCAATTTCATAATTGAGCCTTTACCAAATTGACGTTCAATTTGTGATAGTGCTGCGTCTAACGCTTTTTGTTTGTTATCGTTCATTTTGTTCTCCAATCCAGCTAATGCGAACAAGTATACTGTATGAAATCACAGTATCAAGCTAATTTTTTCATTTTATCTCATCTATTACACTTTTTAATGCAAATACAATAGCTTGCAGTCTTACTTGAGCCCTATCACCAGTAAATATTTGTTTAAAGGTCAGTACTTTGTCATCAATTTGTATGCCAAACCATACAAGTCCAACAGGTTTACCTTCTGTCGCCCCGCCAGGCCCTGCAATGCCCGATACAGCTATAGATATATTAGCGTTTGTAGCTTTAATAGCACCTACTGCCATTTCATGGACTGTTTGCTCGCTCACAGCACCGTATTGATTTAATGTACTAGCACTAACATTGAGCAAATCTTGCTTTGCTTGGTTACTATAAGTAACAAATGCACGGTCGATATAAGCTGAACTTCCAGGTGTATCGGTAAGCGCATAACTCACTCCGCCACCAGTACATGACTCAGCAGTAGTGATCCATAAGCATTTATCCGTTAAAATAGCGCCTAATTGCGCAGCAAGTGTTTTAATCTCTTGATGTAATTCCATATTCAGCCTTTGGGTAAATACATGTCGTTTGATCTTTATGCACCACACACTATAAAACAACAAACCCCTATGATGCAGCAGTATCTAAAAATAAAATCAGAGCATCGCGATATTTTATTGTTTTATCGTATGGGCGATTTTTACGAACTTTTTTTTGATGACGCTAAACGCGCCGCTCAATTACTCGATATTTCGCAAACTCATCGTGGTAAAGCTGGCGGCGATCCTATCCCTATGGCGGGCGTACCCTACCATGCGGTAGAAAACTACTTAGCACGTCTAGTCCAAATGGGTGAGTCAGTCGCTATCTGCGAACAAGTGGGAGACCCTGCAACCAGTAAAGGCCCTGTTGATCGTAAAGTAGTGCGTATAGTTACACCCGGTACAATTTCTGATGAAGCGCTTTTACAAGAACGACAAGACAATCTCCTTACCAGCGTTTGGCAAAGTAAAAAAGGCCTATACGGGATTGCTTATTTAGACATTAACTCTGGTCGTTTTAATATTGTCGAAGTAAATACCGACGAAGCCTTTAGCTCAACTATTCAGCGCCTATCACCAGCCGAACTTCTGTATAGCGAAAGCTTTGAAAACGTTCATTTAATTGAACATATAAAAGGCGCTCGCCGTCGCCCAGAGTGGGAATTCGACTTAGATACGGCTCAGCACTTATTATGCGATCAGTTTGGTACTAAAGATTTAGTTGGCTTTGGTGTTGATAAAGCCCATAGCGCGCTTGTTGCTGCAGGTTGCCTAATGCAATACGTAAAAGATACACAACGTATTGCACTGCCACATATTCGTGCAATTACGCTTGAGCACAACGAACACGCTGTTATTTTAGATGCCGCTACCCGTAAAAATTTAGAATTAACTGTTAATTTATCGGGCGGGTTTGAAAATACACTTGCTCAAGTACTTGATAAAACAGCAACGCCAATGGGTTCTCGCTTACTTAAGCGCCGTATTCATACACCAATTCGTAATAAAGACGAGCTAAATTCACGTTTAAATGCAATTAGCGCTATTTTAGATGCGCAGCTTTGCGGTGAATTACACGAATCATTAAAAGAGATTGGTGATGTAGAGCGTGTTATTGCACGCCTAGCTTTATGTACTGCACGCCCGCGTGATTTAACTCGCCTGCGCAGTGCGCTACAAGCACTTGCACCACTGCATACTTTGTTAGCTGACGCTAACGATCCTCGTATAGCAGGTATCATCAAGCACTCGCCTGAACTCCCTGATTTACAAGCGTTATTAGAACGAGCTGTGATAGAAAACCCACCGGTACTTATTCGTGACGGTGGTGTTATTGCTCCAGGTTACAATAGTGAACTTGATGAGTGGCGTAACTTAAGCAAAGGTGCAACCGACGTACTTGAGCAATTAGAACTGCGAGAGCGCGAACGTACGGGCATTAGTACGCTTAAAATTGGTTATAACCGCGTACATGGCTTTTTTATTGAAGTAAGTAGAGCTAATGCGCACTTAGTGCCAGCCGACTACATTCGTCGCCAAACGCTTAAAAATAACGAACGCTACATTATTCCAGAGCTTAAAGAGCACGAGGATAAAGTACTCGGTAGCCAATCAAAAGCTCTCGCGCTTGAAAAACAACTATACGAGGAGCTGTTTAGATTTATTGCTCCACATATTGAGCAGTTGCAAATGATGGCAGCAGCATTGGCCGATTTAGACGTTTTAAACAATTTAGCTGAGCGTGCATTCGCACTCAATTATGCAAAACCAGAATTGTGCGATAACGACAATATAAGCATTAAGCAAGGTCGTCACCCTGTTGTTGAACAAGTAATGAAAGAACCGTTTATTGCTAACCCTGTTGAATTAAACAGCCAACGTAAAATGCTAATTATTACCGGTCCAAACATGGGCGGTAAATCAACCTATATGCGCCAAACGGCACTTATTGTTTTAATGGCTCACATTGGCAGTTATGTACCCGCTGACAGCGCTAAAATTGGTAATATCGACCGCATATTTACACGTATTGGTGCAAGCGATGATTTAGCATCAGGGCGTTCAACCTTCATGGTAGAAATGACCGAAACAGCGACTATTTTAAATAATGCCACGGCGCAGTCTTTAGTATTAATGGATGAGATTGGTCGCGGTACAAGTACTTATGATGGACTCTCTCTTGCGTATGCAACAGCCGATCATTTAGCATCAAAAATATCTGCTAAAACATTGTTTGCTACGCACTACTTTGAATTAACAGAACTTGCTGAGCAAACTACGGGCCTTGTAAACGTACACCTTGATGCAATAGAGCATAACGACACTATTGCGTTTATGCATACAGTGCTCGACGGTGCAGCAAGCAAAAGCTTTGGTTTACAAGTAGCCGCTCTTGCTGGAGTGCCAAAAGCTGTGATTGCACAAGCAAAGCAAAAACTTAAGTTGCTTGAAAATCATCAAAGCGTTACTGCACCAAATACAGAACAACAAGCCTTTACTTTTAATAACGAAATTGCACAAAGTACACCTTCAGAAGTTGAAGAGCAGTTAAGCGCAATCGACCCTGATAATTTATCGCCACGCCAAGCGCACGATTTGTTATATAAACTAAAAGCATTGCTGTAATTTATATCACCTAATTTACAAGCATAAAAAAAGCC
>NZ_JACJDN010000033.1:0-14169 GCF_014163565.1 Pseudoalteromonas sp. SR45-5
TGATATTAGCCCGACTAAAAAACAACAATTAATAGCGCAATTTGTTGAGCAGTACGACTTTGTTAATAATGTAGAACTTATTGATGTAAACCTCGTTAAATCACTACCTTCATCACCCTTTTTTAATATTATTAAAGATCAACGTTTTAATAACATACTCTCTGGTATTAAAAGTACAGGTAAAATCCAATTTCAGTCAATGACAGTCTCAGGGCGTGAGTATCATATTATTGGCTTACCGTTAGTAAATACCGAAAATAAGCTACAAGCCATATTGCTCGCAGATATAAATTTAAACGGCTTATTAAATAATCTACGTAAAATACACGCTGCAAATAAAGACATAACATTTTATGTTATGCATAATAATAAAATTCAAAAAAATAATAATTCAGAAGATTCTCAACCATTATTTTTCTCTCAAAACGGCTCCCCAACGCAACGTGTTTTTTCTTACAGTAATAAAAATGAAGAGACTTTATACGGGTATATTGATTCTCTAGAGTTTTTAAATGAATCTGGATGGCAGTTACTTGTAACAAAACCAAAAGAAGTTGCACTACAAGGTGCTAATTTTTATAAACAGCTTGCTTTATTAACAAATGCGGGGGCATTACTGCTTATATTAACGTCATCGTGGTGGTTTGAGCGTCGACTTTCTAGACCTTTAATTAACTTAGCTAAAATTGTTGAAAGTATTACAAAAGGAGACAAGGTAAAAGTCCCTGTAATAAACGACAGTATTGAGTTTAACCAGCTTTCATTGGGTTTACGTAATTTAGTAGCCGTAAAAGAAGAGCAACAAAGTATATTACAAAAGCAACGCTCTGCACTTCAAATTGCATTAAAACAGTTAGCCGAGCAAAAAAGTGCATTAGATGAACACGCTATTGTTGCTGTAACTGATTTGCATGGCACCATCACTTTTGTAAATAAGAAATTTTGTGAGATTAGTGGCTACGATGAACACGAATTAATAGGTCAAAACCATCGCCTTTTAAATTCAGGAAAACACGAAAAAGCATTTTTTAAAAATATGTATAAAACGCTTAAACGTGGTGATATATGGAACGGGCAAATATGCAATAAAGCTAAGCATGGTGGCATATATTGGGTAGATACGACAATTGCACCATTTTTAGATGAAAATGGAAAACCGCAAAACTATATTGCTATTCGTAATGACATTACAGCCCTGAAAGTACAAGAGCTAGAGCTTGAGCATCACAAAACACAGTTACAGCTAGTGATAGACTCAACAGCCGTGGGTATTTGGGATTGGTATATTGATACTAATCAAGTGACGTTTAATAACCGCTGGGCCGAGATAATAGGTTACAAACTCAGTGAGATTGAGCCTTGTACTATAGATACTTGGTATACATATGCTCACCCAGACGACTTAGTGATATCAAATAAAAAACTTCAAGAGCACTTTGCCGGTGAGACTGACTATTTTGTTAGTGAAGCCCGCATGAAGCATAAAAATGGACATTGGATATGGGTACTCGATACTGCAAAAGTAGTTGAGTGGAATACCGATGGCTCTCCAAAACGTATGATAGGTACGCATTTAGATATATCAGAACGAAAATCTACAGAGCTTGAGCTACAAGGAAGCCGCGATAGGTTTGCATCTTTGGTATCAAATATCCCTGGCATTATTTATCGATGTAAGTTTGATAATAAATTAAGCATGCTTTATATGAGCGAGCAAGCGAGTGGAATAACAGGTTATTCACCTGATGAGTTGATACATGATGAACCCCCCAGCTTTTTTGATTTGATATGCGAAGACGATTCTAAAAAAATAAAAGATGAAATTCTACGTTGTGTTAGCGCTAAGCAGTCATGGTCTGTTGAGTATAGGATTACAGCCCGCGATGGCTCCTTACATTGGGTAAATGAAAAAGGCCAAGCCATTTACGCAGATGATGGCAGCATATTGTATTTAGATGGATTTATTTTTGATATTACAGAGCGTTACAATACACAGTTAAAAATAAATCGTCAGCAAAGCCTACTTGAATCAATGAGTAAGCAAGGGCAGATTGGCGCATGGGAGATGGACTTAGATGCGCATACACTTTATTGGTCTGATGAAGTTAAAGTTATTCACGAAGTACCAGAGGACTTTGAACCGAGCATAGATACCGCTATTAACTTTTATAAACCAGGCATACACCGAGATACTATAAGTACCTTATTTGAGTGCGCAGTGACTTTAGGTGAAAGCTGGAGTGTAGAGCTTATTATTTTGACCTATTCTGGGCAAGAGCGTTGGGTTAAATCGATGGGCCAAGCTGAGCTTAAAGACGGTAAATGTGTACGTGTGTTTGGTTCATTTCAAAGTATTGATGCACATAAACGACTTGAACTTGAGAGCGAAAAAGCAAATCGTTATAACAAAAATTTAGCAGCGCTTACAGTCGCACCTGAGGTGCAAAATAGTGATGTAGAACAGGTTAAAAAGCTAGCCGTTAAATCTATGTGTGAAGTGCTAAATGTTACACGAGCTTCGATATGGATCTTTAACGAAAAACGAGATGTGATGACGTGTCATTGCTTATATATAAATGGTCAAGGGTTTGTAGATACCGACGCTATTTTAACTGCTAAAGACTACCCAGCTTATTTTAATGCTATTTATAAACATAATTTAGTGGCTATTGATGATGTTTATACTCACTCAGCAACTGTTGATTTTATTGAAGCATATGTAACACCACTAAATATTAAATCGATGCTTGATGCTGTAATTGCAACAGGCGATGGTAATTTAGGTATTTTGTGCGCTGAAACAGTAGGCGAGCATCACAACTGGACGCAAAGTGAAGAAACGTATCTTCGCTCATTAGCTACTTTAGTGGGAAGCACTTTAGTTTTTCAAAAACGAAAAGTAATTAGTGAGGAGCTAAAAGTAGCACTTGTAAAAGCTGAAGATGCAGCCATTGCTAAGAGCCAATTTTTAGCAACCATGAGCCATGAAATTAGAACGCCGATGAATGGCGTACTCGGCATGCTAGAGCTTGTTCAATTAGAGTCGTTATCTAAACCAATAGAAACAAAAGTAGATATAGCCAAAAAAAGTGCACATTCTTTATTGGGTGTAATTAATGATATTTTAGATTTCTCTAAAGCTGAAGCAGGTAAAATCGAGCTTGAAGAGATTAACTTTAATGGACGTGATTTAATTGGTGAAGTTGCTGCCGCACAAGCATTTACAGCTCAAGACAAAGGTATTGAAATTATTTTGGATCTGGTAGCGCTAGAGCCTTCGCAGTTATGCGGCGATCCTGGGCGCATTCGCCAAGTTATTACTAATTTATTAAGCAACGCCGTTAAGTTTACGAGTCAAGGCGAGGTTGTTGTAAGCGCGAAAATTAATAAAGTAGCTCAAGGTTTAGAGTTTGTTGTAAGTATAAAGGACTCAGGCATAGGAATTAGTTTAGAAAAACAAGAGCAATTATTTACCCCTTTCTCTCAAGTCGATGCATCAACAACGCGTGAATATGGAGGCAGTGGCTTAGGGCTGGCTATTTGTAAGCAGCTTTGTGAACTAATGGGGGGAGCTATCTCCCTCACTAGCGAAGCCGGTAAAGGGAGTACTTTTACTGCCACTATAATGCTGACTCCGGGAGATCAAAAAGAACGTTATATTCCTAATATTAATATGGAAGAGCTAACCGTTTTGGTTGTTGATGATAACGAGACAAATCGAATTGTAATTTCACAGCAGCTTGAGCACTGGGGCGCTAAGGTTGCGCTTGCATGTGACGCACGCGAAGCTCTTGATATGTGCGCGCAGCAGTATAAAAGTAACAATTGCATGTATGACATTGCAGTGCTTGATATGCAAATGCCAGGAATGGATGGTATAGAGCTGTGTAAAGCACTAAAAGCACATGAATATTATAAATCAATGCCACTTGTAATGATGACCAGTATTGCTGGTATGGAAGGTGCGCAGCGCTATTCTAATGCAGGCTTTCAGGCATATTTCCCCAAACCTGTAACCACTGCCGATTTAATTTCTGCACTGTCAGTGATAACAAGTAATGATGCAGACGAGACACTCCCACTTGTTACTTCAGGCTATATTTCCTCTCTTAAAAAAGAAAAGGTGCAGGAACCTACCCAAATATTACTTGTAGAAGATAATCCAATTAATCGGCAAGTGGCTACATTAATGCTCAAAAAGCTTAATTGTGACGTTACAATTGCCGAAAATGGTCAATTAGCGATAGATATATTAGAGTCTCACGATTCTGGTTTCTTTAAGCTCGTTCTTATGGATTGCCAGATGCCTGTTATGGATGGCTTTGCTACAACTGCAGCTATACGTAAAGGTATGGCGGGTATACAACACAAAAACATTAGGATCATTGCTATTACGGCTAACGCAATGGACTCTGATAAAGAGCGTTGTATAACCGCTGGAATGGATGACTACTTGAGCAAACCGATTCAATTAGATATTTTAAAAGATAAAATAGAGCAGTATATTTAAGGTAAAAATACAATGAGCCAACCCGTTATAATACGTGATGCAAAACCAAGTGATGCGAAAACAATTTTGCACTTTATTACCGAACTTGCCATATATGAAAAAGAACCGGATGCAGTTAAAACAGACGAACAGGCTATTTTAGATACGCTGTTTAGCGACGGTGCTACTGCGCACAGCATAATTTGTTTAGAAGGTGATGAGCCAATTGGTTTTGCGGTCTATTTTTATAATTACTCTACATGGTTAGGTAAAAATGGCCTATACCTTGAAGATTTATACGTAAGCCCAGATAGCCGTGGCAATGGTGCAGGTAAAGCCATTATGAAGCACTTAGCTAATAAGGCGATTAGTAATGACTGTGGTCGTTTTGAATGGGTAGTGCTTGATTGGAATAAACCCGCTATCGATTTTTACAATAGCATTGGTGCAAAGCCGCAAAACGAATGGATTATATATCGCTTAACAGGGCAGGAATTACTAGACTTTGCTAAATAGTTAATGAAAATCATTTGTATTTAGGTTTATGGGTGTGTAAGTTAACTACACGCCCATAAATAAACGTGCAGATGATTATATGATCTCAAATCAAAAACAATCCCACTCAGATTTACTTTGTCTTGATCAAGCATTAAGCCCTTGGCAGTCGAATATAATGCAAGGTAATTATGCATTTGAACAAGGTGCACTTCTCGAAGCCCGCGATAAATACTTATTAGCTAAAACACTTGCAGATCATCTTCTTCAGCAGTTTTTATATGCTCAGATTAATAACAATGTCATCCATGCTATTGAGCATTGCATACCTGCACTTGTTGTTGCGTCGCATAATTTAGCTGATACCTATATAGCTTTGCAACAGCCTGAAAATGCATGCAAATGGCTATGCGAAGTACACTTAACACTCTGTTCGCTAATTAAGCATACTCATTACGATATACAAAAAGTGAGTAAGCATCATTACACTAAAACGTCCTCTGAACTTGTATTATTTGCAAGACGCTATCATTTTTTACCTGAGCTAATAAAGCAAGTGAATTTTTGCTTATGCTCAGAGAGCACTACAAACAATCAACTGCACTAATTTAAAAGAAAAAGGAGTATTTTTGGCTTTTACTTTGCCTGCACTTAACTATGAGTACGATGCGCTTGAGCCTCATATTGATGGTAAAACAATGCATATTCACCACACATTGCATCATCAAACGTATATCAATAAAGCCAATGCTGCTTTAGCAGATACTGTTTATGCAACCGCAAATGCTGAAAAATTACTTAAGGGAATAAACAGCCTGCCTAGTAATTTACAAAAAGCAGTACAAGAGCATGTAGGAGGGTATTTTAATCACAGCTTATTTTGGCAAGTAATGAGCCCTCAAGGAGGAGGGGAACCTGAAGGTAGTGTAGCTCAGGCAATAAATGAACAGTTTGGCAGTTTTGATAAGTTTAAAGACCAATTTACTGCTGCTGCAATTAGTCAATTTGGCAGTGGTTGGGCGTGGCTATGTGTGACCTCAGATAAAAAGTTGATTGTAGAAAATAGTGCTAATCAAGATTGCCCTTTAATGCAGGGAAATACCCCTATTTTGGGACTTGATGTATGGGAGCATGCCTATTATTTGAAGTATCAAAATAAGCGTCCTGACTATATTGCTGCTTTTTATAATGTAATTAATTGGACTGAAGTTGAAAAACGCTACCTAGCCGCAGTAAGTTGAGTGCCGAATATGGCTAGTAATGTGAGTTTTTTTGTATAAGCTAGGCTCTATTAGGTTAATTTATAGAGCCGTTTATGGACACTTCACATTGGCAAAAAGCACGTCAGAGTCGTGATCCTCGTTTTGACGGGCTTTTTTACGTAGCGGTAAGAAGTACCGGTATTTATTGCAGACCAATTTGCCCTGCACCAACGGCTCACGAAAAAAACGTTGCTTATTATCAGTTTGCCCATAACGCGGCGCAAGATGGTTTTAGGCCCTGTATTCGTTGCAGGCCCGATAGTGCCCCTGGCAGCGCAGCATGGCAGGGTACAAAAACGACGGCACTTAGAGCAAAACAGTTAATAGATCAAAATGACGAGCACGACTGCGAAAAATTAGCAGCTCGTTTAGGCGTAAGTAGTCGTTATTTAAGGCAGTTGTTTAAGCAGTATTTTGGCGTGTCGATTACGCAATATCGATTATTTAACCAATGCCACTTTGCTAAAAAACTGATTCAAGAAACACATTTACCCCTTACCGAAATAGCGTT
This sequence comes from Pseudoalteromonas sp. SR45-5, assembly GCF_014163565.1. NCBI lineage: Bacteria > Pseudomonadati > Pseudomonadota > Gammaproteobacteria > Alteromonadales > Pseudoalteromonadaceae > Pseudoalteromonas > Pseudoalteromonas sp. SR45-5. The sequence continues at coordinate 6,758 of NZ_JACJDN010000033.1, forward strand.
TGCCGCAGGCTTTAAAAGCATTAGGCGTTTTAATGATGCATTTTTACAGCAGTTAAATATAGCTCCCTCGAAGCTGCGCAGTGGCGATAAAAAACCAACGTCAACACTCACTTTAACCCTGCCATTTAGGCCGCCTTATGATTGGCCTGCTTTGCAGGGCTTTTTACAAAGGCGCTTGATAAAACCAATGGAGTGGATAACGCAAACGAGCTACGGGCGTACTTTTGCAAGTGAGGAATATAAAGGAAGTTTTACCGCAGAATTTATAGCGAGTAAAAACCACTTTAGTGTATCTATCAATATAGACAATACGGCGTACTTACAACCTGTTATAAATAATATACGCCGTGTGCTTGATTTAGATGCCGATATTAATTTAATTCAAATGCATTTAAGCGCCAATATAAACAATGCGTTTACAGTTTGCGAAGGACTCAGACTTCCGGGGATTTGGTCAAGTTTTGAAGCCGGTATAAGAGCGGTACTTGGGCAACAAGTGAGTGTTACTGCAGCGCATAATTTAGTAACAAAGTTAGTTGATGAATTAGGCGAAAAAGAGGGCGATGCCGTTTATTTTCCTACGGCTAAAATTGTTGCTAATAGTGATTTTGCATTTTTTAAAATGCCACAAGCACGCAAAAATGCGCTACACAACTTAGCCCAGTTTTGTGCACTAAATCCTGAAAATGACGATTTAGACGAATGGCTTAGCTTAAAGGGAATTGGTCCTTGGACAGTAAATTATGCAAAGCTGCGAGGACAAAGCCAACCCGATATATTACTTGATGGTGATTTAGGTGTTAAAAAAGCTCAAGCGGCGGCAAACCCTTTTGAGCCTGCTAATTGCGCTCCTTTTCGCTCTTACTTAACGTTTCAACTTTGGCAGCAATTATAATGATCATTCAAACATCAATTTCGAGCCCTATAGACGACATAATTATTCAAGCGACTGATAAAGGTGTGAGTTACGTTGGGTTTTATCCTTTAGTTGAGCACTCTTATACGCCATTTGAGCAAGTTACTAACAAGGCGGTGCTTATTTGCGCTGCGCAGTTAAATGAGTACTTTGCAAAAAAACGCACTATGTTTGATGTACCACTTGATACAACCGGTACTGTATTTCAGCAAAGTGTATGGCAAGCACTATTAACAGTACCTTTTGGACAGTCGCAAACATACGGCTATATTGCTAACCAACTCAATAACCCAAAAGCAGTGAGGGCAGTAGGCGCTGCTAATGGTAAAAATCCGATTAGTATTATTGTACCGTGCCACCGCATTATTGGCGCAAATGCAAAGTTAACGGGCTATGCTGGTGGGCTTGAAAGGAAACTGTGGTTGCTGAAACACGAAGGATTAATGTAAATTAATTGATAAAATATAGCCAGTCTGCTTAACTCAACCTATAATTTAAATAATCAACTAATAAAAATTATTATGCGTATTAATAGCTTAGTGTACTTTTTTATTGCCAGTTTAATGTTTACCGCTACTGCGTTTAGCAAACCGCAAAGTCTCGTGTTTTGTTACGAAGACAAAAACATAGCACCCATGTTTTTAGGTGATGGCCAAAATATACCAACAGATAAACCTGGTGCATCAATCGAAATACTTCAACAACTTGATTTAGCATTGCCCAATGTAGCAATATCATTTGTTAGAAAGCCATGGCGTAGATGCTTAAACGATTTAGAATTTAATCGAGTTAATGCTGTTATTGCAAGTTACCGCAAAGGGCGAGAAAACGTTGCTATTTACCCTGTTGATGAGCAAGGTAAGTTACAAGATGACTACGCAGTAAGTGAATTTGGCAGCTGCCTTATAGGGCGTTATAAATTTCATAAGGAATGGGAGACTCGTGAAGTATTTCAAAATAAAGCATTTACGATAGCTATTCCTAATGGTTATGGGCTAAATAGCGCGTTAAAAGAAGAACCATTTTTTATTCATAATACGTTTTCTAAAAGCAAAGCTTTTGAGTTGCTAGATAAGGGGGTAGTGCAAGCGAGCGTTGATCTATGCCAAGTAGATGGCTTAAAAGTGTCGAGTTATCCGTATGAGGGTAATAATGTTAAACCTATTTATCCCCCTTACGAAACCAGCCATGGTTACCTTGTTTTTTCAAAAAAATTCTATGAAGAAAATAATGCTCTAAGCTTGCAAATGTGGCAGTGGTTATCAAAATTTGAAAGTGCACCTGTGTATATTAAATACTTACAAACACTTAAATAAACAGGCCCTGACAAAATAAAATTCGCGTTTGTAAATTGGTATTAATTTAATATTAAGGTAGCATAAGCGCACTTTTTATAAAATGGCACCACAATGGCTCAATTATACTTTTACTACTCTGCAATGAATGCAGGTAAATCAACCACGTTATTACAATCTGCATTTAATTATAAAGAACGTGGCATGGAACCTGTGATCCTGACTGCTGCCATTGATGTTAGACAAGGCGTGGGTAAAGTATCTTCTCGTATTGGTTTGCAAGCTGATGCGCATGTATTTGATGCTAGTAAAGATGTTTTTGATCTTATTCAATCACTCAATAATGATAAAAAGCGCCATTGTGTGTTAGTTGACGAGTGCCAATTTTTATCAAAAGAACAAGTAATGCAATTAACAGATGTGGTTGATGAACTCGGTATACCGGTATTGTGTTATGGCCTGCGTAACGACTTTAGAGGCGAGCTATTTATAGGGTCGCAATATTTGCTTGCGTGGGCTGATAAGTTAGTTGAGCTTAAAACTGTTTGCCACTGTGGACGTAAAGCAAACCATGTACTGCGTACCGATGAAAATGGCGAAGCAATAGCCGATGGTAACCAAGTAGAAATTGGCGGCAATGACCGATATGTTTCGGTATGCCGCAAACATTATAAAGCCGCGTTAAATATGGGCCGACAAAGCATTTAAAAATGTATCAATATCTTCGCGGGTTATATCTAAATGCGTAACTAGCCTAAGCTGCTTGCTTGGGCTAAATAATATTCCTTGTTGTTTTAGCGCTTCAGCAATATCTTCAATATTTATACTGCTACTGTATGTTGCGTAAACCATATTAGTGGTGTTAGTCATATCGACAGTAAAGCCACTGATCTCACTTAATTGTTGAGCCAAATAACGTGCATTTTCATGATCGTCTTTTAAGCGCTCTACATTGTGCTCAAGTGCAAATTGTCCAGCGGCTGCAAGCATTCCGGCTTGGCGCATACCACCACCAAGTACTTTTCTCCATCGTCTTGCTTTATTAATAAGTGCTGGTGAGCCTAATAATAAAGAGCCTACGGGCGCACCTAAACCTTTAGATAAACAAATAGAAACTGAGTCAAAGTGTTTTGTAATTTCAGTGATATCAACTTTTAGCTCAACAGCGGCATTAAAAGCACGTGCGCCGTCTAAGTGCAGCGCTAAACTATGCGTATTAACAAAGTCACGTGCTTGGGCTAAGTACTCAAGCGGGAGTACTTTTCCGCCAATGGTATTTTCTAAGCTGAGCAATCGCGTTTTTGCAAAATGGCAATCGTCTGGTTTTATAGCCGCCGCTATTTTACTAAAAGGGATGCTGCCATCAGCATCGTTTTCAATAGGCTGTGGTTGCACAGATCCTAAAACAGCTGCGCCGCCACCCTCAAACTTATAATTGTGAGCATTTTGGCCACAAATGTATTCGTCACCTCGCTCACAGTGCGCCATTAACGCAAGTAAGTTGGCTTGTGTGCCTGAGCTACAATAAAGTGCGGCTTTAAAGTTAAAACGCTTACACGCATAGGCTTCTAGTTGGTTAACGCTTTCATCATCACCATATACATCGTCACCAACCGGTGCGTTGTACATAATATCGCGCATTTCTTTTGTTGGTTTTGTAACTGTATCAGAGCGAAAATCTATCATGATTGCCTTATCCTTTTTATTATTTTTAATAAAATTGGTATTAATCAAGCTCGCTACAAATTTGCTCACGAGTGTCTTTATCAAAGTAGGTCCATGCAATAAAGCGGCTAATTTTTTGACCTTGTGCCATATCAACAATTTTATACTGTGCTATTGGGTGAGCTTTTAATACTTCTTCAAGGGCTGCAATATTATCTTTTTTAGAGACTAACGACGTAAACCACAGTACTTGCTCTGCAAAGTCTTCGCTTTCTTTAATCATATTAGAGATAAACTGTACTTCACCGCCTTCACACCACAATTCATTATTATGACCACCAAAATTAAGCGTGCTACTGGGTGTTTTTCCTAAGTTTTTCCACTTACGTTCACTGCCTTTACTTGCCTCTTCTTCACTTGCATGAAACGGAGGGTTACAGAGCGTTAAATGGTATAGATCTTTTTGATTTATAACGCCTTTAAAAATATGTGATGCGTTTTTTTGTTGCTTTAGGGTTATTTTTAAACCATTAAACTGAGCAATTTGCTTTGCTATTTTTACTGAGGCTGTATCAATATCAGTCCCGGTAAAATGCCACTTATATTCACTTGTACCAGTAAGCGGATAAACTAAATTAGCACCAGTACCAATATCAAGTACTTTAATTTGCTTACCTAAAGGTATTTGTTGTTGGTTATCATCACTTAATAAGTCGGCTAAGTAATGAATGTAGTCAACACGCCCAGGTATAGGCGGGCACAAGTTGTGCTCGGGAATATCCCAAAAATCAATATTATAATGTGCTTTTAAAAGAGCTTGATTAAGTGTTTTAACAGCCTTGTTGTCACTAAAATCAATGCTTTTAGTCCCTGCAGGTGTGGTTATAACAAAGGGCAGTAGAGCAGGATGCTCTGTTGTTAATAAATCGAAGTCGTACCCATTTTTATGTAGGTTACGAGGGTGTAATTTTGAACGTGCTTTATTTTCTTTCATGGCTTCATTTTAACAACAGATATGATGTGGTGATTGTAACAAATGCTGATGAGTAAAGTGCAGACATTTCCTTTGGTATATTTAATATTACTGGTAGGATGAGTTGAAAATAATAAAAAGGAATAACTGTGGCAATTTCTCAGCAATCAATAATAGTTGATTTAGACTCTCAGCAAACTCTTCATTTACGCCGTATTAGCGATGAAGATCAGCAAGGGCCCATCGTATTTTTTATGCATGGAGCAATAGAAAACGGTAAGATTTTTTACACGCACTCTAATAAAGGGCTCGCACCATTTTTAGCTGAGCATGGGTATAGATGTTATGTGGCTGATTTACGTGGCCGAGGTGATAGCAAGCCAATCATTTCGAGCGATTCTGAATATGGACAAACTGAGTCTATCCTAGAAGACATTCCTGCCTTTATTAAGCAAATAGAGTTGATTGAAGGCAAAAAGCCAGACTACTGGGTTGCTCACTCTTGGGGCGGGGTGTTGATGAACAGCGCGTTTGCACGTTTTCCAGAATATATTAACGACGTTAAAGCATGTGTGTATTTTGGCTCTAAGCGTTCTTTATTTAATAATCACCCTCAAAAATTATTACAAGCCAATTTAATTTGGTATTTTATGGCGCCTTTACTTGCTAAAAAACATGGCTATTTAAACGCTAAAGGTTATAAGTGGGGCAGCGATAACGAAACTCAAAAGTCGCATTATCAAAGTATGCAATGGGCTAAAAAGAAGCCATGGATAGATTCTGATGATAATTTTGATTATGCAAAAGCGCTAAACAACCTGCATTTACCGCCAACGCTTCATATTGCTGCGGTAAAAGATAAAGCATTAGCGCAACCAATCGATATTCAAAAATTTATGGACGAATCGGGGCTAGGCATTCAACAAATGCAAATTTACGGTCGTAAACACGGGCATAATTTTGATTACGATCATATTAATATGCTTACCCACCCAAGTGCGCGTGATGATCAATTTAAAGATTTACTTAATTGGTTTAAAGCACATCCGATTAATTAATTCTCATCAAGTAACTTTAGAAGAGGTGTTTTGTAACGCTCCCACTTAGCGATTGCGGCATTATTAATAGGTTGGCGTATAGCATGTTTACTCAAGGTCGTTACCGGTGTTTTTTGTTTATAAAACGCTAAGCAGCGCTCTTCAAAATGACAGTTTAAAAAGCCAAGTAACTGCGTTAGCTGCTCTTTTGGGTTATTCACTAAATCTTCGTAACTGACATCATAAATTGGCATCTCTTTAAAAGAGTGCCAATGGCTCATTAGTTTTTCATACAACTTATGATAAAGCTTAAACTCAGGTAGTGAGCAAAAGTAAGGCTCGTTTTCAGCAAAGTAATTAGTGAAGATAGAAAATGCGGTGGCATTAAAATCACGACTTAAATTTATAAATTTAGCATTTGGAAATAGAATATATATAAGTCCGAGCGACTGATAATTACTCGGCAGTTTATTTATTATAAAAGGTCTGATGGGCGATGCTGTTTTTAATGTTGTGATATACAGCTCGCGGGCTTTTTTGATTAAATCCGGCGTTAAATGTGCTAAACATTGCGGGTAAGTCACTCCCGTTTTTTGTTCGATAAAAGCAACTGCGTTATTACTAATACTCGTGCTCTCTCCTAGGCTCGAAAACTGACTATGGCTTGCCAACATTTGCTCCACAAGGGTAGAGCCACTACGAGGCATGCCAATAATAAATACAGGCGTGATATTACCCGTAAATTTTTTATCGGCAGAGGCTATAAACTGCTCGGTGTTGTATTTTATTATTTCATCGTAAAAAGGGATTAAATCTCTAGTGTTAAATTCACTTAATTTTTTTTGTAATTTATTCGCCAATATAAAATAATTAAATGCTTGCTCGGTATCCTCAAGTGCATCGTAACTGTTTGCTAATGCGTAGTAACACACCATTTTTAAACGTAAATTACTAGTTTGAGTTAATAAGTGGTGCAAATTACTTACATAATTATGTTCTTTATCAAAGCGACCTAATTGTACAAGTTCAAATAAAATATAGGCTGTTACAGGGTATACACCAATGCTGAGTGCATGAGCAAAAGTTGTATGAGCTTTATCTAACTCGCCATGTGTTAAATAGTGCTGTGCTAAGTAATAATGAGGTTCTGGATTATGACTTGCTAATTTTTTTGCGTATTCAAGGACCGTTAGCGCATCGTTTGGCGAATGAACACCGTTAAAAGCATCAGCAAGGGCATGTAATGGTTCAAGCATATGAGGCAAGCGCTCACAGGCTTTTTGGAGTAGGTATACAGCAGCGTCGTAACGTTCTAGTCGTAAGGCAATTCTGCCTAAGCCAAATAAAGCCTCACCATTTTCAGGGTTACTATTTAAAATTGCTTTAAAATGGAACTCGGCTTCTTTGAGTTTATTTTGTTGCAGTAGTTGGTTGGCTTTTTCAAGTAGCATAGTTATACCAATTTTATTAAAAAATAATCATTCTATCGCATTAAATAGCGTACTCACTGCGTTAAAAATTATTCA
>NZ_JACJDN010000340.1:0-4278 GCF_014163565.1 Pseudoalteromonas sp. SR45-5
TTTGGGGAATAGGGCAGTTTCTTATTGGTCTGCCATGGTTAACGCTAGTTGTTGCAATATCAAAGTACCTCATAAATGCGTTAATTAGCTTAGCTTTAGTTGATTTATTTAGTGTATTTGTACCCCATGCCAGCCGTGCCTATCAGGGCAGGCCTCTTGCTCGCATTCTTAGCTATGTTGTAAGTGTTATTATTATATTAGTTATACTGCTTACCAGTGTAATTTTAGTGAACGATCACCACTCTCGGTTAGAGTATGAGGTAGACGCCCAGCTTGAAGAAAAAGCCAAATATATAAGCACTCAATTAAGTGATTATTTAACGTTTCATAAAAATGCCATTGTAATGAGTAGCGACGCCATAAGCGCGGGCACAGATAGTGAGCAGCAGTTAAAAAGGCTAATGAATCTATTTCCAGGGTTTGCTACAAGCTTGTATGCCAACCCTAGCGGCTTTGTTGAAATAACGTCGCCTAATAACCTTATTGCTGGGTTAACTAAGGCGCAGCGTAATGTTACTGATCGCGAGTACTTTAATCAGGCTAAGCAATATCCTCTTGGTTATAGCAGTGGTGTGTTTCAAGGGCGAGGGCTTGGCAATGAAGCCATTGTTGCGCTGTCTGCACCTATTTATCGTGATGGTGAGTTTTACGGCGTAGTAGAGGGGTCGTTAAAGCTTGGACGATTAGAGCAGTTTATTCCTAATTTATTTGAAAACACTGGCGAATTAGTTGTACTGGATGATAAACAAAAAGTGGTTTTTAGCTCGCTTGAGCAGTTTGAAATATTAACCGACTTTAACGAAGATGGTTTTAATGCACGTAATATGGGCGATAAAAATTTATTTCGTTCCAATAATAACGAGGTTTACCATAGCTCTAAATATGTCAATCCGCAGAGCAAATGGCAAGTGATCACTTTTTATAATCGTAAACATTTGAGTATGGCTGTAGCCAAAGCCTGGCTGCCAAGTATCTTGCTAGGCGCTATGCTAATTATTATGGTGGTGCTGTTTGTACGCCAACTTGCAAACTTATTAGTGCAGCCAATTAGTGGTTTAACTAATTTAATGCAAAGCTTTAATAAATCAAAAAAACATACTTTTAATACAGATTCAAGTTGGCAAGAAGTATTGCAACTACAACAGCAGTTTGAAATGCTAGCCACTGCGCTGCAGCATTCAATAGAAAACCTGCAAGCGTCAAATATAAAAAACCAAGACCTAAACAAACAACTCAGTGAGTTTAACCAGCAGCTAGAAAAACAAGTTGCTGAGCAAACCAATAAGCTTAAGCAAGCAGTAGAGCGTGCTAATTTAGCTAATGTGGCTAAATCGCAGTTTTTAGCAAATATGAGTCATGAACTACGCACCCCAATGAACGGTATTTTGGGCATGGGTGAGGTATTGCTGCGTGATAGTTCGTTAACCGACGAGCAAAGAGATCTTTTAGATACGCAACAAAAAAGTGCTCAAAACTTATTGAAAATCTTAAACGATATTTTAGATTTTTCTAAAATTGAGGCTAATGCAATGCAAATTAGCCCGCGTCCTACAAATTTAGCGCCTTTTATCGAAAATATTAAATCGTTGTTTTCACCCATTGTAAGCTCTGACGACGTGCAGTTTATAGTTCAGTGCAGTAACACCTTGCCAGATTGTATTAACGTAGATGATTTACGCTTAAACCAAGTTATTATTAATTTATTATCTAACGCGTATAAGTTTACTGAGCGCGGGTTTGTACGTTTATCGTTTGATTACAGTGGCCAGCAGTTATTTGTAAGTGTGTCTGATAGCGGCATAGGCATAGCAAAAGATCAGCAATCGTTATTGTTTAGTGAGTTTACTCAAGCTGATGTAGGTGTTGCGCGTAAATATGGCGGTACCGGGCTAGGTTTGGCCATTAGCCAAGGGTTAATTAAAAAAATGCAGGGTGAAATATCTTTAAATAGTGAACCCGGTAAAGGCAGCATGCTCAAGTTTTACATTAATGCGCCTAAAGCTGAGTTTATAAAGCCCACAGCCGCAGTAAAGTCGCAATCAGTACCTGATCTTGGTAGCAAAAAATTACTATTGGTAGAAGACAACCCCATAAACCGCCAAGTAATTGCAAAAATGTTAGAGCCAACTCATATACAACTTACAATGGCTAACGATGGAATTGAAGCGTTAAAAGTGCTTAAGGGTAACACCTTTGACTTAATTTTAATGGATTGCCAAATGCCAAATATGGATGGTTACGAATGTACACAAACCATACGTGCTAACGAAGCAAACACTAAGGCACATGTGCCTATTATTGCAATTACCGCTAATGCCTACGAAGACGATAAACAGCGCTGTTTAAGTGTGGGCATGGACGATTTTGTATCTAAACCTGTAAATACACAAGGTTTGTACGAAGTAATCGCTAGGGTGATAAACGCGCACTAGCTTAGCGTTTATCACCACAACAAATTTTAGATAAAATCGAGCGTAAGTAATAAGCGTTGCTCGTTTGCAGCCACCGCTGGTGAGCGATGTACAAGCCCTGCACCTTCGTTTTCATCCCAGTACTCGCCTTTAAGCAGGGCAACATCACCTTGCTTGAGTTGATTAATATTATTTAGGCTTTTAAATAAGCCAGACTCTTCATCGGGTTTACCTAAATTACCAGTACCTAGCTTTGAGCGGTTTACATCGCTGTGATTTAACCACTGCGTAGCAACACCTTGATAGGTAGTAACTAGCCGGCACGGAATTTTGTCTACATGAAAACGCGGGCACATGGGTTTATCTAATATTTTTAGCCTTAAACCGGCGCGTTTTAAATCAAACAGGCAGCAAAACATTTCAACCAACAGTGCGATATCTTCACACAGCGCTTTAACTTCATCGCGGTTATTATCTTCTGGCTTAAGCGTTTTTATTAATTGATCAAACGCATCATCGGGCGATACCGCAAGTTCTAGTGGCTTTAAAGCATTTGCGCTAATGAGAGTATTAACTGCATTTGTTAATGTTTGCTCAAGGTCTCTTTGCCAAATAACAATGTTAGTGTCTTGGTTATAAATTTGTGGCAATACATCGGCGTCACACTCTTTAGCTGCTTTTCGGTACAGCGGTTCCGCAGGCTTTATTTGCGCAGTTATTGGGGCTAGGGCATTCATTACTCCTCCTCCCAAATAGGAAACGGGTCGTTATAGGTTCTCCAAAAGTCCTTACCCTTAAGTACCACATCTTCTGGTAGTAGGCAGTCATCAAGCGCTTTAATCATCGCTTGTTTATTTAATGATTGACCAATAAACACAAGCTCTTGGCGCATGTCACCAAAGGGTTCTACCCATTTATTATTTATATCAGCAAGCAGTTCAGGCTCTGTAGGCCAGTCTTTTTGGGGGATGGCTTTAAAAAACATACCAGCAAATCCGTAATGAGCTATACCGCCTGCTTGGCTCCACTGCGCGCAAAATAAAGGGCGTGTTGCTAACCAAAAATAACCTTTTGAGCGAATAAGTTTGCCAAATTGTTCGGTGCTATGAAGAAAGTTATAAAACTTTTCTGGGTCAAATGGGCGGCGCGCAGTGTAATTAAAGCTGCTAATTCCATACTCTTCAGTCTCGGGAATATGTTCACCACGCATTTCTTTAAGCCACCCCGGTGCTTGTTGGGCACGTTCAAAATTAAATAAACCCGTGTTTAGCACTTCGTTAATATTAATATGGCCGTTTGAAATAGGAATAATGTTAGCTTGAGTATTAAGCGTATTTAAAATGGCAGTGAGTTTATTTAATTCATCGTTTGTAATTAAATCAGTTTTACTAATTAAGATTACATCGGCAAATTCAACTTGGTCAACAAGTAGGTCGGCTACGCTTCGCTCGTCGTCTTCTCCTAACGATTCGCCAGTATCTTGTAAATCATTTGCTTGTTCGTAGTCGTTTAAAAAGTTAACGGCATCAACCACCGTTACCATAGTATCAAGGGTGGCAATATCACCCAGTGATACGCCATTTTCATCGGCAAATGTGAAGGTTTCGGCTACAGGTAATGGCTCAGAAATACCGGTTGATTCAATAACGAGGTAATCAAAACGCCCATCTTTGGCAAGTTTGCCCACTTCAACAAGTAAGTCTTCTCGTAGGGAGCAGCAAATACAACCGTTGCTCATTTCAACGAGCTTTTCGTTACTGTGATTGAGCGATACATCGTTTTTAATAGTGGCTGCATCGATATTTATATCGCTCATATCGTTAACTATAACAGCCACTTTTTTACCTTGCCTGTTATTAAGAATATG
>NZ_JACJDN010000341.1:0-4245 GCF_014163565.1 Pseudoalteromonas sp. SR45-5
GTGTATTTTTATTTGTTAAGAGTGTGTATGGCGGGTCGGCGAATTAGTGATGAACAACTAGTTGAGATCATTGAAGCAGCTATTTTTGTTGCAGATAAGCCTGTTAGTAAACGCCACCTTAAAGATACTGTATTAATAGATTTAGCTATTTCTATGGCGCGAATAAACGACGCAATAGATACAATACAAGAACATTTTCAAACTCGTGGTATTCGCTTAGTTGAAGTTGGTAGTGGGTATCGTTTTCAGGCATGTAGTAGTTTAAGCCCTTGGTTAAATAACTTGTGGCAAGAACGCGCACCAAAATACTCACGTGCTTTACTGGAAACATTATCACTTATTGCATATAGGCAGCCCATTACGCGCGGTGAAATTGAGCAAGTAAGGGGTGTTACTACGGGTTCGAATATTATTAAAACCCTACTCGAAAGAGATTGGGTTAAAGTGGTAGGGCATAAAGAGGTTCCGGGTAAGCCGGCTTTATATGCAACTACTAAACAATTTTTAGATTATTTTTCGTTAACTGGACTTGAAAACTTACCTGCGCTGCCAACAGAGCAGCAAAGTAAAATTAACCAGTTATTGAGCGATCCTTCTGTGAGAGAACCATCCGAATGAGTATTATACAAGGTGAAAAGTTACAAAAAGTCTTAGCCCGTGCAGGCGTAGGCTCACGCCGTGAAATGGAAAAATACATTGATGCAAACCGCGTTAGTGTAAACGGTAAAGTGGCAAAGTTAGGAGACCGTGTTGAAGAAACCGATTTGATTCGTGTTGACGGGCACACTGTAAAGATTGAAGAAAAAGCAGATAGAATCTGTCGTGTGATTATGTATAACAAACCCGAAGGTGAGTTAAGCACACGTAAAGATCCAGAAGGGCGTCGGACAGTATTTGACCGACTTCCTCGTATTGATGGTGAGCGTTGGATTGCGGTTGGCCGATTAGACGTTAATACTTCGGGTTTGATGCTCTTTACTAATGATGGTGAATTAGCTAACCGCTTGATGCACCCAAGCTATGAAGTAGAGCGTGAATACTCTGCGCGTGTATTTGGTGAAGTAACCAATGAAACGGTTAAAAACTTACTACGTGGTGTTGAGCTTGAAGATGGTCCAGCCAAATTCACGACTGTAACCCCTATGGGTGGCGAAGGCGTTAACCGCTGGTTTAACGTAACGTTAAATGAAGGACGTAACCGTGAAGTACGTCGTTTATGGCAGTCTCAAGATGCGGAAGTATCTCGTCTTATTCGTATTCGTTACGGTAAACTAGAGCTTGATAAGCGCGTGCCACAAGGTGGTTGGATGGAGTATGATTTAGAAACAGTAAACTACTTACGCAAAACCGTTAAATTAGGGCGCGAGACACAAACTAAGCTTTCTGTTATGCCTGAAAAACGCAAAGATAAACGCGCTAAAATCAACCAGATCCGCAAAGCAGTTAAAAAACACAATCAACGTGTTAAGCCTACCAAACGTAAATAATAAATTAGTTATTTATTGCACACAAAAAAGCCGCTAATTGCTGTCTCTTATACACAAATCCCTGCTAAGAAATTAGCGGGGATTTTTTTGAACTAAATCTCAATGTCATGATCAGATCTTCAAATCTTGTTTGAGGGCACATTATGATTAACGAACATACTCATTGGGCAAAACAACAATTCGGTAAATCGGACTTAGGTGATCCAAGAAGAACAGCGCGTCTGGTAAAGTTAGCATCAACGCTTGCAAATGAACCAGGAAAACCACTTGTAAACATCACTCAATCCCCCGCCGATATGGAAGGTGCCTACCGCTTTATTCGCAACGAGAATATTGACGCAACGGCTATAGCAGAGTCAGGCTTTAAAGCCACGGTTGAACAAGCAAAAAGTCATAACTTATTGCTCGCATTAGAAGACACGACCACACTAATTTATAAACATTCCTCCATTCGAGATGATTTGGGTCATGTCGGACGAGGGGCAAAACAACGAGGCTTGTTAGCTCATGGCGTATTACTGTTTGCGCCAGACACAAAGCAAGTTGTGGGATTAATTGAACAGTCTCGCTGGAGTCGTGATATCAACACGATTGGAAAAAGAGAAAAACACGCGACGACTTCTTACGAAGAAAAAGAAAGTTACAAGTGGGAGTCAGCGTCACGAGCGATGGCAGAGCGGCTGCAAGGACAAATGGCGAACGTGATATCGGTGTGTGACCGCGAAGCGGACATCTACGAATACTTGCAGTATAAACTGACCGAGCAGCAACGATTCGTCGTACGCTCGATGCAAAGTCGTCATATTGAAGAAGGTGAGGATAAGCTCTATGCGTTTGCAAGCGAGCTGATGAGTGCAGGCACCAAACACATCCACATTGCACAAAAAGGAGGAAGAAAAGCCCGAAGCGCAACACTGGATATCACCTATGCGCCAGTGACACTCAAAGCGCCTTACAATAAAAAAGGACGCTCCCTCCCAGTTTACTATGTCGGCAGTGCAGAGAGAGGAAACGCTGAGAACGGCTTAAGCTGGCACCTATTAACCAGTGAACCAGTCACCAGCAAAGAAGACGCCTTAGCTATCATCACCTACTATGAGCACCGTTGGCTTGTAGAGGAATACCATAAAGTCTGAAAAAGTGATGGCACGGATATCGAAAGTTTACGCCTTCAAAGCCAAGATAACATGGAAAGATTGGTGACGATTAATGGCTTTATTGCGACGCGAATATTGCAACTAAAGTTCACCAATGAGCAGCCTGATTCTCCAAGTTGTGAACAACTGTTATCTCCCAAAGCATGGAAGTTATTGTGGTTAAAGAGAATAAAAACACCATTGCCTGAAACTGCTCCAAATATGTCATGGGCGTATCAGGAACTGGCAAAGTTAGGAGGCTGGAAAGATACCAAGCGCACAGGGCGTGCATCTGTGAAAGTGTTATGGCAAGGATGGCTTAAGTTACAAGCCATCCTGGAAGGCTACGATTTAGCAAAATCTCTTGAGTCAGACTTGTGATCAAGAGACAGCTTATAGCGCCTTTTTTAATGCTTGTTAGTTTAATTGGCTTATTAATAAACTAAAAAATGCTTCTTTGTTGCTGCATGTTTGTGCATTTAAAATAAGTTGCTCGCCTAGTGCTAATGTTTGTTTTTGCACTGTAAGGCGCGCATTGTCATCACTAATACTATCTATATCGCTTACGTGCGCAAGCCCAATAGTACGCCTAATTAACTCAGCACCACAGTAACCAACAGCATCTTGCAATACGTTTTTCATAAAGTATTGCGCATAGCCTACTGGCGCTAGTGATTCATCTAATGTTTTAGTGCGTATTAATTCAAGCCATTGCTGCTCAAATAAACTATAGGTGTCTACGATACAGCTAAGTAAATGTGTTTGGTAATTGCGACGTGCTACAAAGTCATCAATATGACCTGCTTGCGCGCAGTAATTCAATAGTAAATTACCAATAAAAGAGCCAATATCGAACCCAATAGGCCCAAAAAAGCCAAATTCTGGGTCAATCATCTTTGTATTATTACAATCAACAAAAATGCTACCGCTGTGCATATCACCATGAAGTAATGTTTGCGGCTTAGATAAAAAATTAGCTTTTAGTTTTGCTATTTCTAACTTCAATGCGTTGTTTTTTTGTATTGCGTCAACTTCGTTTTGTAGTTGCTTTGGGTAGTTATTGCGTTCGTGCTCAATGTACGGATCGCTAAAAAATAAGTCTTCAGTGATTTGGCAAAGCTCAGGATTAGTAAATTGGCTAACGAGTGCTTTTTTAGTTTGCGCGGTTAAGTAAAAATCTGAATTATAAAAGCCGGTGTGGCTTAAGTAGGTCGCTACGTGCTGCGCTAATTTAGGGAATTGCTCTGCATTATTTTGTGCAGTACGCAATATTTGTAAATTACCTAAATCTTCTAAAATAGTCAGCGCTTGCATTTCACTATAATGTAAAACATTAGCAGTATAAGTAGGGCAAATAGCACCATGATTAAGTAAAACTTGTGCTTCTATACGGGCTCTATCAAGCGTTAATGGCCACGACTCACCCACGCAACGCGCGTAAGGCAGAGCTTGCTTTAAAATAACACTATTATTTTGCTCATCAGTAATTCTAAATACTAAATTAAGATTGCCATCACCAAACTCATATGCCGATAAGGTTTGTCCGGAATCAAAAAAATTACATTGTTTAGATTCAATTAATGTCGATACGTAATCAATAGCGCGCTGTGCATTAAAAGCAA
>NZ_JACJDN010000342.1:0-4233 GCF_014163565.1 Pseudoalteromonas sp. SR45-5
CTTTAGAACTATTTATGCGAAGGTTGCAGATGCTTCAAAAGAACTAAACTGCGTAACGAGTCCAGTAAAAGGTACCGATATTATTCAGTTAAAGTTTTTACAAGGTGATCAATTAACTGAAGCTGAGACTCAAACGAGTGAAAACTATTTCATAGCGGAGCAAGAGAGAGCCCAATTCAAGCGAGGTGAAATTACAGGAAGTTCTGTTAATGCCTCTATTTGGCCGTATAGCCATCATGTTTATTATATTTCAGAGCAAACATATAAAGTAAATAACAAGAACCTAACTGTACCTGCATTAATGAGAAAGCGCTTAGTTGGTGGGAATATCACCACAGAAACTATTATGGAAGGTGTCGAAAACATGCGGTTTGTTTTTGGTCTCGATACAAACAGCGACAATCGTGTAGATACATACCGAAGTATTAAAAGTATGGAGCACACTGATTGGGAAAATCGAAAGGGTATTCTAACAGTACAGGTATTTTTATTAATACGCGCATTGGAGCCAGACCCTGGGGTTAAAATTAAAAACCAAACTTACATATTAGGTGAAGATGAAGACAAGCGTGAATTGAAATTTACCGATAGTTTCAGACGCACAGTGTTTACCACGACTATTCGATTAAATAATGTTGGATCAAATTTATGGCGTATTTAAAACAATCACAGAAAAAGCAGCAGGGTGTAGTACTGATCACTGCTCTAATAATGGTAATTGCAGTGACGGGTATAGCGGTGACTCTTATGAGCAGTAGTAGTATTGATATTAAAATTACCAATGCAGCGCAAGAGCGTGAAGTGGCCGAAAATGAACTTATTGGCGAAGTACAGCGCATGATTTCTGATGAAGCAAATAAAGGTGCGAATAATCAGTTTTTTTTGAGTCCAGATGAAGTCACTTCGATTGCAGCCTCTGATAAAGAAGGCATGGTGATCGCAACACATGATGGTATGCAAAGCAAAATGGTTAATCTAAACAAAGGTGCGCTTGACCTAGAGTGTCCTCGACGCTTTAATTTTACAGCAGGTATATCGTGCAATATGTTACAGGTCGCCACTACGATAGAATATGGCTCTAAAAGTAAGCATGAACTAACCATTGTTACAGGTGTAGCGCAAGAAATGGCTAGCATAAGTAAGGGGATTTAATATGAAATTAAAATTAAACAAAGTGTTAGCCTCTTTACTTGGCTTAACAATAAGTATGTCGGTATTTGCAGAGGATATTGAACTTTATGTAAATCATGATGTAGAGACAGACGAAAATCCAAGAGTGTTAATGATATTTGATACTTCAGGAAGTATGGCTTGGGATGTTGTAGATGGAGGCAAGTGTTATCGTCGTTATCAAAATGGACAGTTCTATGAATCTGATTGTTTTAAAAGTCAGACTTACTTTAATTACACACAGCAGTGTTACAAGTCTGTAAATGGATATGCACAAGCTATTTGTGAAGATAGCCGATTATTAGTAGCAAAAAACGCCGTTAGCCAACTAGTTACTGATAATGATGATATTGATTTTGGTTTAATGAGATTTAGAGAAAGTTCAGGTGGCTATGTATTAGCAAGGCTTGGTTCTAACAAAAATACCTTACTTAATGAAATTGATGATTTGCCTGCAAGTGGAGCAACTCCCTTAACAGAAACCTTATGGGAGGCGTATAGATATATTACTGGGCAAAGTCTTTACTATGGTTATGGTATTAACAATAGAGATAAAGCAGCTGATGCTAATGGAACTTATAAGTCACCATTTAAAAAGGAGTCAGGAGATCCTCTTAGGTGCGATAACTCAATTAATATTATTTTGATGACTGATGGAGATCCCACTAACGATGATGGTCGTGATGATCAGATTAAAAGTGTACATAATAATTTATTTAATGATTCAATCCCTTTTGTGAGTGGTGATTATTCTAATAGCTATTTAGTTGCTCTATCAAAAATAATACATGGAACAAATAATACAAAAGTAGATTTATACTCTGAGACAAGCGATGTGCTAGATACGGGTAGAGTTTTTACCATTGGCTTTGGCACAGGAATGAGTGATGGCGGTATTGACTTACTAGAGAAAGCGGCATCGGTTGGTGGAGGGCAGTACTTAGAGGCGCGAACTTCAGAGGCTTTAACAGAGGCATTAAAAAATACGATTTCAAGAATCAGAGAAGTAAATGATAGTTTTTCATCACCTTCAGTTGCAAGTAATAATGTAGATCAAACTCGTAGTCGAGATGCTGTTTATTTTGCCATGTTTTACCCAGAAACAGGTGCTCGTTGGCGTGGAAACCTAAAAAAGCTGAAAGTATCAGGGAGTCAAATTGTTGACTCAAAAGGATTATCGGCACTTGATGAAAATGGCTTGATTGACGAAAATGCAGAAACATTTTGGTTGCCAAGCGGGGAGCCAGCTGATGGTAACTTAGTTGCACAAGGTGGTGTAAACCTTCATTTAACTACATTAGATTCAGATAGCCGTAATTTATACACTGACAATCAAGGAGCAATAGTAAATTTTAATACCTCAGTTGTCAGTGATATTCTTAATTTAGTCGATAATAATCCTCTGAGCTTATCGAGCGATGATATTAAATGGGCGATGGGTGTTGATGTTGATGATGATGATGCTGATGGGTCTAACGTTGACCAGCGTCAAGATATTTTTGGTGATCCTCTGCATTCTAAACCTGTCGCAATCGATTATGGTAATGATGATATTCGAGTTTTAATAGGAACTAATGCAGGCTTTTTGCATATGTTCAAGGATTCTGATGATAGCGTAAGTGAAAGTTGGGCATTTATACCGTCTGCTTTATACGACATTATTGAACCTCTACGTAAAAATCAGGCCGATACGAAAGTATATGGTATGGATGGCCCTATTAGTATTTATTTTGATAATAAAAACTTAAATAGTGATGGTTTAAACGACGGTATTATTGATGCGAGTGGCGACGATAGAGTGTGGGCTTTTGCAGGAATGCGTCGCGGTGGTAAAAATTATTACGGACTTGATATAACAAACCCAAACATACCAAAAAAATTATGGGACGCACCAATAGAGGGCGGAAAAGGTGATTTTAAAGAGCTTGCGCAAACATGGTCAAAGCCACAAATAGCCTATATTAAAGCATTTGGTGATAAGCCTTTATTAATTTTTGGTGCTGGATACGATACAAATAAAGATGCAGCTATTCGTAGTGAAGATAATATAGGGCGAGGTATTTACATTGTTGAAGCCGAAACAGGTAAAAGAGTATGGGCATTAACACCCGATATTAATGGCTTTAAAGGTAAGCATAGTATTGCTGCAGATATTACCACGCTTGACTCAGATTATGATGGATATATAGACCGAATTTATGCGGCAGATACTGGTGGAGATATTTGGCGTATAGATATGCCAGGCACTAGTACTAGTGAATTTAGTCACTTTAAATTAGCTGAGCTTGGCAGTAATAAAGCAACTGAAGACCGACGCTTTTTTTACAAACCACTCGTTGCACGAACCATTTATAGTAAAGTAAGCGAGACAACAGTTGATGGTAGTACCGTTATAACACGCTTAGATACGCCGTATGATGCAATAGTTATTGGTAGTGGTAACCGCTCAAAACCAACCGGTACCAATGAAAAAGATCAACTGTTTATGATCAGAGATGAAAATACAGTTACTAAATCATATAAAACGAATGCACCGGATACTATTGTACCTGCTGATTTGATGCAAATGAATTCAGACCCATTTGGTAATGCTCTAGATGACGTTGATGATTTTGTTGACTTAGAAGTCGACTTGGCTAAATTTAATGGTTGGAGATATGAGTTAGGAACGGGTGAAAAATCACTAGCTGCTGCTACAGTTGTTGGAGGTGTTGCTTATTTTACAAGTTTCACACCTGCATCAGATACATCGACTGAAAACCAATGTTCCCTAAGTGGTGGTGGTGGTTCTTTATACGCATTTCACTTACATTACGGTACTAAAGTGTATGATGACCTTAAATTTACAACCAGCTATGATGTACCAGATACACCTCAGTTATACTTTGGCGAAGGCCCTTCATGCGTAGATGGTAATGGAGATGGTAAGTGTGATGACAACCCAACAGTTGACGTAACACAAGAAAGTCAGTTTTATCTAATTGGGCCGGGTATCAAAGGTGAAAATGCTGAAAACCCAATGAAGCCTGTTGAGATAAAGGGCCCTGGCTTAACAATTGTTGA
>NZ_JACJDN010000343.1:0-4224 GCF_014163565.1 Pseudoalteromonas sp. SR45-5
TTAGTGATTATATCAACGGATATTACAACAACGTTAGGCCGCATCATTATAATGCCGGTTTAGCGCCAAATGAATCTGAGGTTAGATATCAAGATTCTAAAACTGTGGCCAAATTTTATTGACCACTACAATCACCTGGTGCAGCTAAAAAGATTAGAGTGAACTTATCTTTAAAGTAGTCTTTCCTTTTAAGAATCTTCAACCCTAAACCTTCACAGAAAAACCTCAGTGATGCTTCAATATCTGATATGCGCAGCATTGTGTGAAGATACTTCATTTATCACAAACCTTAAAACACACGAGCTGTTTGAATATCGACTGATAGCACTCTATCTTCTAATGAGGCTTGTAATTGAAGATAATGCGGCAGACTCTTATGTTGTTCTAAAGAATCTATGTCACGCCACATTTCAACCAATGTGATCTTTTGTGAACCATTCGTATCAGGGTACACATCATAACGCTCGCACCCATCTTCAAGCACACTTTCACTTGCGCACTTATAAATTGCGTTTAAAACGGTGTTGTAATGCTGTGTTTCACATAGGATATCCACAACAATCATAACTTCATTGTTCATTTTTAACCTCTATTTTGGTGTATAAGGCTGCTTACACAGCCTTTAGTTCAAGAAGAGAGAATTAACGCTCAATGACGATTTTGCCTGTAGCTAATCCTGACTCTAGACGAGAGTGAGCAGCTTTAACTCCATCCAAAGTAAAAGGGAAAACACTATCAATCAAAGGTTTAACTTGGCCTTTATCTACAAGCCCAGCAAGTCGGCGTAGAATGTCACCGTGAGTATCTCTATCGATATTGTGAATAATCGAAATCGCCATAAATACAAGATCTAACCTAAGAGCCTTAAAGTGCATTTCAGTTAAGTTATAATCAGCATAACCAATTGTAGAAATAACATGCCCTTTCAGTTTTGCAGCGATTAGTGAGTTTTGCAGAACTGGCCCACCCACTGTATCAAATACAGTATCGAAACCATGACCATTGGTTAATCTTTCAACATATTCCTTTGGTTCTTCTTTAGGGAATAGAACCGTTTCGTCTGCACCCAATTGTTTTGCAATTTCTGCGCGTTCTTCATCTACAACAGTCGTTGTAACATGTGCACCTAGCGCTTTCGCAAGCTGTAGACCGATGTGGCCTACACCACCTGTACCACCATGAACTAAAACTTTATCGCTCGGCTGGATTTCAGCTCGACCAATAATTGCTTCCCAAGCGGTAATTGCTACTAAAGGCAAGCTAGCCGCTTCACCAAAGCTAAGCGTTTTAGGTTTGTGTGCTAATAATACAGCGTCAGCTTCAACCTTATCAGCTAGAGTACCTGGAATGCCAACAATACCACCGACACAACCATACACTTCATCACCAACTTTGAAGTTAGTTACACCTTCACCAACTTCACTGATTACACCCGATACATCCATGTGAAGGATTGCAGGGTAAACCATACCAGCAGTACCTTCACTGCCTTTACGGATTTTAGTATCTACAGGATTCACACTTGTCGCTTTTACATCAATTACGACATGACCACGTTTTGGTTTTGGTGCATCAACTTCGATTTCGTGTAGAACATCAACATCACCATGACCATTAATTGCAATTGCTTTCATAAAATTTACCTCTTTGTTATTGACGAAAGTGATATTATCAACATAATTAACTACCAGAAACACACCAAAGGTTTAATGATTAATTCCGAAAGGTTGATAATGTGATTGATTCCATAGAGGAGCTGAAGATATTCAGTACGATTTTTGAACTCAAATCTATCCGAATGGCTGCTGATGCTCACAATCTAACGGCTGCGGCAGTAAGTAAAAGGTTGATAGCGCTCGAAAACAGACTGAGTGCGAAATTATTTTATAGAACAACTCGGACTCTTAGTCCGACATTTACAGGTGAGAAGCTATATAACCATGCACAAAGACTGTTAAGTATTAGTGATGAGATTGAACATGACCTTGACCCAACTAATACGTTAAAAGGAAAAATAAAAATAACTGCGTCGGCTTCTTTTACGCAAAGCTATTTATTACCTGTGATTAGCAGCTTTTTAAAAAATTTCCCGCAAGTTAATATTGAAATCATTTCTACTGACAGCTTGGTAAATTTAACTGAACAAGGTGTTGATTTAGCTGTTAGGCATGGCCCTTCGCGGGACTCATCGTTAATAGGTCAAAAGCTATCCGATACAAAGAGAGTCTTATGTGCAACGCCGAGTTATTTAGAAAAGAGAGGAGTGCCACATTCACCTGAATATTTAACAGAGCATACTTTATTAACCGTTGGTAATGAAACTAATTGGTCATTCATTAGAGAAGGTGAACGGAAAACAGTTAAGTTAAACCCTGCCTTTTCTTCTAGCTTAGGAGACAGCGTTTTGAGTATGGTGGAATTAGACCACGGTATCGCGCTTTTGTCAGATTGGCACATTAAAGAAAGTGTTGCTCAAGAGCGCTTAAAGGTTATTTTGGAGGACTGGGAATGCGACCCCTCAATTTCAATTAACCTGTTATATCCTTCTAGGAAAAACCAATCGATAATAGTTAAGAACTTCATTGACCACTTGAAAAAGTGGATAAAAAGTAATCCTCTTTAAATATAAACTTTGCTTTTTTGGAACTCTACCACTGCAAGACGGTTGCTATTAGAATTTAGAGGCTTTCCAGCTAACGAGACTGTAACTGATAATTTTACAAAAATGCGCTAGAGAGGCCGCCCGTTATTCGCTCATAGCTGCTTGTCAGATAAAGTCTAAACTATTTGCGTTTACTGTCAGATTAGATGTGAGCTACTACATTTAACTTCACCAAATGTACGTCTAGGCGAAGTTGAACGCCGACAGGTCATATTTTGTGCTTTAACGCCAAATTGCGTTATATACAACTCAACTGTTTCGTCTATTTGTTGTTTTTGCTGCGTAGTCGCTGCACTGTAAAATGCATCGTATTGCGCAGACCAATTCTCAACCCCCTCTTCTTTTGCAACACCTAGCCAGCCCATTCCGAGTTTAGTAGATTGCTCCAAGTATTGGCCTTTTAAAAACATGAATGCCAACGTATATTGTGCACTTTTATAGCCAAGTGCTGCAGGCTCTTTTAAATCATAAAAAGCTTGCTCGTATAGCCCCTTTTTATACGCTTTATCTTTTTTCTTTATTGTATTGTCGCTGTATAGGCTAACAGGGGTCGACCCACACCCACCTAATAAACCTACAGCCAAAATTGCTGCAACCGATATACATTTAGCCATAACTAGTCCTTTATTATTTTTTATATGCGAGTACCGAATCTGGCTTACACTCTTTGCAAAGCCTGTTATTGTGTAATCCTGTTTGTATAATTAAAATACTATCATGAGCTTAGCAAGTTTACTTCGGTTATTTTTTCTGGCTGCAATTTGGGGCGCGTCATTTTTATTTATGCGAATGGCAGCTAACAGCTTAGGCCCAGCGGTATTAATTGAGTTTAGAGTTGGCTTTGCCGCACTCACCCTCTTTATTGTGGCGCTGTACTTAAAACGCCGCTTGGCGTTTACTGAGCACACAAAACACTTTTTTATAATAGGCGCGTTTAACTCTGCTCTGCCGTTTTTATTTTTTGCTTAAGCAGCCCAAACTATCAGCGCATCCACACTCTCAATTTTAAATTCTACAACACCAATATGGGGTGTTGTTGTTGGAATTTTATGGACAAAAACAAAGCCCAATAAAAGTATGGTGATTGGTTTACTACTGGGTTTAATTGGCGTAGTTATTTTGGTTGGGCAAAATCATTTTGTGTTAAATAGCCAATCAATTTTGGCCATTGTAGCAGCATTAAGCGCATCACTTTGCTATGCCATTGCATCGCATTACACTAAAAACGCGCCTAAACTGCCCCCATTCGATAACGCCCATGGCTCAATGTGGGCTTCAAGCTTTATGGTATTACCGCTTATCTTATTTATGCCAATACGAGAAATACCAAGCACCAACGTTATGCTAGGTGTACTCGTATTAGGAGTAATGTGCACCGCACTTGCTTATATTTTATTTTTTAAATTAATCGAAGATATAGGCCCTACCTCGGCGTTAACAGTCACTTTTTTAATTCCGCTATTTGGCATTTTTTGGGGGCATTTAATTTTAGATGAGCAAGTTGGGCCAAATACATTATTAGGCGCATTATTTGTCATTGTGGGCACTATGCTGGTTACTGG
>NZ_JACJDN010000344.1:0-4224 GCF_014163565.1 Pseudoalteromonas sp. SR45-5
TATTTTTGTATTCACTTGGCAATTGAACAAAATCGTAGCTACCATCTGGCTTTACGCCATAATTTACTTTTACTGTTTCGTACCAATCGTTTATATCGGGTTTTGGTGCACGGGCACCGTTACCTGTCCATTTAGCGGGTGTTTCATCAAAAAAGCCATCAGCTAATGGGCTTTCATTACCCCCTAATACTTTGTACTCTGGCGATGTTGGCACCTGAAAAGACTGCCCTGGTACGTAGAAAAAGTTATTGTTTTTATCGTACGCTTTAGTCGTGTCGTCTTGTTCGCCAAAGTCTTTAACGCCTTTAGGCTTTCCAAGTGATTGATAATTGCGGGCAACATGGTTAGGCACTATATCAATAATGACTTTCATGCCGTGGCTATGTGTACGTTCAATAAGCTGGCTAAACTCTCCCATGCGGTTCGTCACATTAACGGCTAAGTCGGGGTTAACATCGTAGTAATCCTTAATTGCGTACGGTGAACCTGCACGGCCCTTTACTACATCGGGGTCATCTTGCGAAATGCCGTAGTCGGTATAATCGCCCACTAACGCATGGTGTAACACACCGGTATACCAAACATGTGTGGTGCCTAACTCTTTAATGCCTTTTAGGGCTGCATCGTTAAAGTCGGCAAATTTACCTACGCCGTTTTGCTCTTTAGTGCCCCATGAAACATTGGCTGTTTCGGTATTACCAAACAAGCGAGTAAATACTTGATATACAACCGGCTTGGTAAGCTCATTTTGCGTGTGTGCAGGTGGTTGCTGTTGTTCAGGTTTGTTATTTTCTGAACACCCTGTAGCAATAAGTGCACTACAAAGTACTGCGGGTACATAAACTGATTTTTTCATTGTGTGTCTTTTTTGTCAGTATTGTTATTAACTTTATACTAAAGATTACTGCAGCAACCATACAGTTGCTGCATACGTATTCAAGTTACTATTGTGGCGTTTTTAAAACGAGTACCGTTGCGCTCATCGCTGGTAATTCAATGGTTTTGCCCAGCTTTTGTGTTTTTTGAGTAAATAAATTAAATGCTGTTGTGCTGTTAGGCATCACCTCTTGCATATACTCAATGTTTTTTTGTAGCGTTTGTGTATTTTTATTCATAAATACCAACACAGTTTGCTCGTCGCTAATACGCACATAACTATAAACCCCTTGTCGAGGCGTAAAATGTACAAGCTTTCCTTTATCTAATGCTGAGCTGTTTTTTCTAAAATTAAGCAGCGTACTGATGGTGTTATGCATGTCTTTTTGCTGTTTTGTTAAGCCCTCTTTGGTAAAGGCATTACGTGTTTGGCCTTCAAATCCACCCGGGAAGTCGATTCTAATATCACCATGGTC
The DNA here is from genome assembly GCF_014163565.1 of Pseudoalteromonas sp. SR45-5. Classification (NCBI taxonomy): domain Bacteria; kingdom Pseudomonadati; phylum Pseudomonadota; class Gammaproteobacteria; order Alteromonadales; family Pseudoalteromonadaceae; genus Pseudoalteromonas; species Pseudoalteromonas sp. SR45-5. Next base: position 1,353 of record NZ_JACJDN010000344.1, read on the forward strand.
TTTACTTGGGGTGTTATCCAATAGTACTTCGGTGCCGTAATACATTTGCGCTATACCACGTGTGGTTAAAAATAACGTCATCGCCATTTTTGTTTTAGCTACGTCTTGGCCAAGTTCAGTATAAACACGGCTCATATCGTGGTTATCTGCAAATACCATAATGTTATCTGTATCTGGGTATAAAAAGTCATTAGCTAACGATTCATATACTTTAACCCAGCCCGTGTTCCAGCTTTCATCTTCATTTAGTGCTTGAATTACCGACTCTTGCAACGAAAAGTCCATCACGCTTGGTAAGCTTGATGTATAGCCATCTTGGTTATGTTTGCCACGTTGCCAGTAAGAGGCAATAGCAGGGTTAGACGTCCACTCTTCTCCAACAATATTAAAATTTGGGTACTCTTGCATTATGGCTTTTGTCCAATCACTCAAAAATGCTTTATCTGAGTAAGAGTAGGTATCAACACGAATACCACTTAAATCGGCGTATTCTATCCACCAAATAGCATTTTGAATTAAGTATTCACTTAACAGTGGCTGGCGCTGATTTAAATCGGGCATGGTTTCTACAAACCAACCATCGTTAAACTGGCGCTTGTCGTATTCACTCGCGTGTGGGTCTTGTATAGTTTGGCGCGCATGGCTTGTGGCGTTTTTACCTTTTTTAAACTCGCCATTAAAGTTAATCCAATCTTTAGTTGGCTTATCTTTAACCCAAGTATGCTCAGAGCCAAAATGGTTAAGAACCATATCCATTACCAGGCCTATGCCCTGCTCTTTTGCTTTTACCGAGAGCGTTTTATATAAACGGTTTGAGCCCATACGTGGGTCAACCTTATAAAAATCAGTAATTGCATAACCATGGTAAGAATAATTAGGCATATTGTTTTCAAGCACTGGGGTTAGCCAAAGCTGTGTTACGCCTAAATCGTTTAAATATGGAAGTGCGTTTATAACGCCTTGTATATCACCACCGTGGCGCCCGCCCTTTGTAGTAGGATCAGCGACTTCTAGCATGCTAGGGACAGTATCGTTTTGCTCATCACCATTAGCAAAGCGATCTGGGTTAATTAAATAAAGCGTATCAGCTGATGTAAACCCTTGGCGGTTTGCGCTGTTTTTATTGCGTTCAAGTAGTGAAAACTCAAAATTTTGACTCGCTTCGCTGCTGTTAAACACAAGCGTTCCTGCTTTAGCGGTATCAGTAATAGTAATATTTAAAAATACATAATTTGGGTTATCTGTACGGGTTACTTTATTTAACTTAACACCATTGTATTTAGCTAATTTAATTTGCTCGTTTGCAATATTTTGCTCATGCACCATGATGGTTATGGTATTTTTGTTCATGCCAACCCACCAATTAGCAGGCTCAACGTTAAGTGCGTAGCTAATGGTTGGTAAAGTACAGGCACTTACAAGTAAAAGTGTGTTTAAAAATCGCATCATCAGGCCTTTTTAATTTTTGCTAAAAAATCTTTATGAGTGGGTAATTGATCTACTGTTGAGGTAATAAGCGTTTTTAATGTAGAAAATAAGTCGTTTAGTTGTTCACTGCTTAATGAGTCAACAATACTGTTGTAATCATCGGGGATGAGGCCTTGGCCAATAAATACCTGTTGCCAGGCAACTTCGGCAAATAGTTCATCGTTTTCGCGCACTACTTTGCCAGTTTCCTTAAATAATTTGAGCTTGTGGGCCAATGAGTGAGGAATGTCCATTTGCTTGCATTGTCGCCAAAAAGCAGAATCTTCTCGCTCCGTCAGTTTGTAATGCAAAATAATAAAATCGCGTATGTGCTCTATTTCTATCACGCTTTGCTTATTAAATTCAGTAACTAAAGTTTCGCTTATGCCATTGTGTGGAAACAGCTTTATTAAACGGGTTACTGCACTTTGTATTAAGTGGATACTAGTTGACTCTAACGGCTCTAAAAAGCCACTAGCAAGACCAACCGACACCACGTTTTTATGCCACTGCTTTAAGCGCCGTCCTGTTTTAAATTTTATAACACGTGGCGCCGTAATGGGCTCAGCGGGTAAATTATTTAATAATAACTGCGTTGCTGCATCGTCAGATAAATAACGGCTACGGTACACCAAGCCATTACCTATTCGGCTTTGCAGCGGTATTTGCCACTGCCAGCCTGCGCTGTGTGCAATTGAACGCGTATAAGGTTTTAGCTCGCTAGTACCTTGAGATTGCACTGCAACGGCGCTGTCGCATGGTAAGTAATGAGACCAATCTACAAAACCTGTATTAAGGGTTTGCTCTATGAGTAAGGCGCGCTGCCCTGTAGCGTCTATAAAAAGGTCGCCATTTATCTGCTGTGTGTTATCAAGGGTTAATGATTTTATATTCCCTGATAGAGGGCATTGTTCAACCTGCTCTATTTTGGCATCAATATGATCAACACCGCGTGACATTGCGAGCTTTTTTAAAAACTCGGCATATAAAGTTGCGTCAAAATGGTACGCATAGCTTAAGCCAGGTAATTGCGTGTTAGGTATGGTATTTAATGGTGCAAACTTATGCTGTTTAGCTGCTTGGTAGTTAAGAGAAAAATCCCATAAGCTTTCTTCTGTACCGCTAATGTGCCCTTTTACCCAAAAATTGTAAAAATCGCAAAAGGGGAAGTCTTTTCCAAATGAGCCAAAAGCATGCATGTAGCTATGAGAGGTGGTTTTCCAATTTTCGAACTCAATTCCTAGTTTTATAGATGCATTAGTAGCGTTTATAAACTCTTGCTCGTTTATACCCAGTGCGTTATTAAGCTGAATAATAGGCGGAATTGTTGCTTCACCCACGCCTATAGTGCCAATAGTACTTGACTCAATAAGGGTTATTTTGATTACTTTACCTAACACTTTAT
>NZ_JACJDN010000345.1:0-4200 GCF_014163565.1 Pseudoalteromonas sp. SR45-5
CGTTAATAAAGCTATGTAAATTTAGGGCTAATTTTTATTGATAAACTCTTAATAAGCAGCACAACCATTTTATTGTGCTGCTAACTTTTAACGATATAGATAGCTCAGACCAATACCACTCCAAAACACGTTTTTTAAGGTTTGATCACCCACAAAACGCTCAGCGTTTTTATTAATTGCCATGGTGTAGCTAGTATATGCGTATACTTCAAGTTGCTTAATAACTTGATACGACACGTTAGCTGTAAGCTTAAGGTTGTTAATACCATTATGGCCATCACTTACATAACCTGCATTAAACCCTAGCCCCGTTTGAAAATCGATATTAACAGCTTCATTTATCTCGTAGCCTTTGTTTATCGCAAGCTCTATAAATGTGCCTTGAGAATCAAACGAATAATATGCGCTGCTAGTGAGCTGAAATTTATCATCGTAAAAATACGAAAAATCTAAGCTAACCTCATTGTCGTGATCATTAGAGGTATTTTCACGCGATCTTAAATGGTTGTAGCCAATAAATATATCAACGGTATTAAATAACTGAGTTGCGTAAATAGCATTTAAGTTAAACTCGGTATAATCGCTATCAACACCCGTTGCAACCCACGGAATAATAGCTATTTCATTATAATTGAATTCAGTTGCGATTGAGGCAATACCTTTACCCGCTAAATTGTCACGGCCCTCACTTACATATCGGCCTTCCCAAAGTGGATGCACATGAAAATCAAAACCGTCATCAACATAAGCCGTACTTGCCTCATCTAGCTTAATATTTCCGCCAACACCTAATTCAGGCTCAAGTACATGAACGTCTTGGGCCTGCACTTTAGCTAAAAGAGATGTACAAATAAGAGCTGCAAGCAAAGTACTCAATAACGTTTTATTCATTTATAGATACCTAAAGCCAAAATATATGCGCGTAAAAAATAGTCGCACATAGTATTTCGCAATATAAAAATAAGCTATCAGTATTTAATAATTTGAATTTAAAAGATCAGGAAATCTAGCATTCATACATTTTTTATTCGCCACAATTTAAGGGTACCAAATAAGTAAAATGACCCATAAATGCAGCAGATTATCGAGCTTATAATCCAAAATTGAATAGAATTCTGATGAACGATTTGGCTTGAAGTTAAAAAAGGAATGATTAAACCCGCAATACCTCGTATTAAATACACTGCGGTTATTAATACGAGTGCAGTTTTTAAAAATGGCAGTTTTAAAATGGCGCCTGCACCAGAGAGCGCATAAAAGCCCCAAATAGCAATAATAACTGAAATAGCTAAAGTTACATAAGTAGGATACATACTACCCTGCTCTGCCATTTGAGCCATTTGCTCACCAGCACCCAAAAGGCGATACCAGTCAGGCCCTACAAAAACACAGGCTACATGTAAAAGTGATGCTATAAAGCTTAAAATGCCTGCTGTAAATAATGTATTATTATTCATGTAATTATAATTTAATGACTCATGTAGGCAACAAAGCCAATTAATAGCACGTAAAAGCTAAACCCGAGCACACAAATTAAATAAACATTTTTAGCATTATTCGCCTTAAACGATACGTAATCGGTAATATCGCTTTTAAACTTACCAAAGGTAACTATTTTTAAAATAGTACAACCTGTTGAGTAAATTAAAAAACCTAAAATAGTCTCTACCATTAACCAAATAAACAGATCAAATGCAAAACTCATAACGTTCATCCAATAAACACTGTAAAAATAGCCTATCAAATATTTATTAGATTACAAACCTAGTACCATCATTAAGGTGTAACAGTAAATTTCGTTAAACCTATTAACTGACCTGATTCGGTGACTACTTTTACTTGCCACTTACCAACAGAGTCTTTAGGAAAGTTTACTTTGTGTGTCCACGCTCTATAACCTAGTTCTCTCCCACCGTTTATATTTAACGTGATCCGATCAACTTCTTTTTTATTATGAAGCCACACATGAAATATTTTTTCGTTTAAGCCTCTTGGTGCTTTAACAGCAGTCCAACTATATAAACCTTGATGGTGGAGCGTATAAGAATCTAAGTGTTTAATACTCCCTACTGGCTTTTTATGCTGTAAATCAACTTCATGAGCTAACGTAATATCGGTTAATCGCAGTGCTGCAGGAGGCACATAGCTTCTTAATTGCCACACTGCTGTGCTTAAAGCACATAAAATCAATACAAGAATAGGAAAACGCCACCAGCGAGCATTAGGCATTAAATTGTTTAAACTCGGAAGAGTAATCACTACAGCAGTTACAAGTGCGGCAGCTAAACTTTGGCTCGTTGTAAGGTTTAACAAAATAGGTAACGTAACAAGCAAAACAACAAATAAAGCAAAGTTATGAAACACGCTAAATAGCGTGCGGTTTCTAGCAAGTTTTTTATAATAAAAGGGATCGATAACCGATATAACTGCACACAAAGCAATAAGGGAAGTAAAAATTGCTTGAGGATGATCCCACTGCGTAACCGCTAAAAAAAATGGCAACGCAAAAAATAGGCTTTCTTGTTGCACCATTTGTAGCGCAAAACGCATTACATTAGGAGATACTGCCACACCAAACTTTTCTTCTACTTTATCACGAAGCCAATTATCAATAATTAGCCACAACCAACTAATAAGTAAAAATATTGCAATAAATTGCGAAAAAGACTCTTTTCTATCTACAAGTACAAAGCTAGCAACGCCCGACAAAAACGCCAACACAGCCAATAATCCAGGCCGCTTTTGCATCGCGCTTATAAATTTAGCGATTATATTTTTACAGTAATCCATGTATGAGTGTTTCCGTACGGGTACGTACTTTATTATTTTTATTCAGAGAATGATTAGTTTAACCAAGTTTAAATGAACAACAGATAGATGGATGGATTTAAACGCGCCATTTAACAGTACATCAAACTAACCATTTTTAATTAAATAAAAGCTCTGCATAGCGCGTCATTGGTACGTTTATTAATTTTTGTAACGCGTGAGCTTTTACCAGTAATTCATCCTCACTAAGTGCAGGCATTTTATTGTTAAAAGCGAACACAATTTTATTACCGCCTTCAATAATAAAACTAAGAATCTTTCCTGCAAATTCTTTCTCAAGTAGTTGATCAAACACTTCCCTCTGCCCAATTTTGGTATGGCAAATATTAAGTACTAAAACACCATCAAAAGTGAGCGCATTTTTACAATCACGTAAGTAGGATGATTGCACCTGATCTGTCTCCATCCCATCTGAGCTATATAAATCAGAAAAAATAACATCTGTTTTTATCTGCGTTTTATTCATGTAGTTTGCCGCATCATCAATATGAATAAACAAACGTTCTGACACGGGAACTTCAAAATATTTTATAGCCATATCAGCAACAGCTTTACGGTATTCAACGGTATGTATAGTCAGCGCAGGAAACGCATGATAAAGACTTTTTGCTATAGAGCCCGCCCCAAGCCCCATTATCATCGCGGTTTTTAAATTGGGTATAAAAAAAAGCGCAGCCATCATCGCTTGCGTATAAGCTAAGCTTAACCCGTTAATATTATTTAATTTAATACAGCTTTGATAAATTTTTCCGTCAAAGCTGAGAATAAGATTCTTTTTTGTTTGATATACATAAACAGGGCCATGCTCATCAATAGTTGATGCAATACAAGTGCCTTTGATATCCACGAATACTCAATAGGTGAGGTGATGAAAAACGATTATAACTTAGTTAATGCACTGGCATTGCCATTAATATGGTTTATAACGCTTTTATTAATTTACAAGCATTTATATACGTACTCAGAAAAGTCGGTTTATCATTTAGGTTAGATGAGCTGAAGTATCTGCCTTTATAGCTAATTAAAACTTTCCCAGTGATGACTCTTAGTACAAGCAACGACTTAACATACTAAAAATTTTGCTAAAGTACTGTTATAGCTATAAAAAACCCCTTTGAATATTCCTCATGTTCAACATGAATAAAGTGCACTCCAAAACAAGGGAAGTCTAAACGGCTAAGCATCCATCTTTTATTTATATCGATTTATGCCTTTTTCTCGTCAATTACTACTTAATCGAATTTAACAATAATGATTAATGAATATGACTCATGTTTTATGTGAAATTAAACCGTTTTTCTTCATATACCAATCAACGTATAAATTACTCATCCCTTAGCGCTAAACACTATTACTAACAACTTAAAGCTG
>NZ_JACJDN010000346.1:0-4198 GCF_014163565.1 Pseudoalteromonas sp. SR45-5
CTTGCGTAGGAAAACCCCAAATATTACCCAAACCCACTGCTGCGCCAGCAGCGGCTAAAACAAAACCAAGTCGGCTTTGAAACCCATCACGCACTTGTGCCATACATCTACAAATCTGTTATTATTTTGATTATTGTGAATTAAACCATATTTCATGCCAGCTGAGTAATAAAATTGTACCCAGCCTTTATTAGTGGCGTTAACCGCTCACAATATCAGCGACTTCTTTTGCTTTAGGGCTTTTATGACTGAACACTATTTTAAAAACGCCTTGAGTATTACTTCAACTCAATTGGCAAATTTGTCTTTAGCGAGTAACAGTATTTTATTATTTAATGCTAAAACACTTGAGCTTAGAGACTTTAATTTGCCCGATTGCTTAAGCCCGTTTGAGTTAAACATTATAAACCGCCGTAAAAGCCCACAAGCTAAGCAAGAGTATTTAGCGACGCGGTTATTGTTAAAACACCTTATTAAAGTAGCGCAGCCGCAACATGCGCACGTAGCCCTTAATAAAATGAGTACAGAATTTGACGAGGCAAGCTCAAAGCTGCAAGTACATGTAAGTGGTGATGTTATTAATACCTGTATTTCGCACTCACATGGTTTAGTTGGAGTCGCGCTAAATTTTGATAAAAGTGAGTTTGGTTTTGATATTGAAAAAGTAAGCCTAAAGCGCCCATTTGAAAAGCTAGCTAAGCATTTTTATCATAATGATGAAATTACACTTATCACCAAGCCTACTAATACCCAAGCCCAAGCAGATACGTTTTTTAGAATTTGGACACTAAAAGAGTCTCTTGCTAAAGCCACCAGCCGCCCTATTGCAAAGTTACTTAGCCCCAATGTGTTTGACGAATTAAATAGTGCAAAGCTGAGTGCTTGCAGTAATCGCGTTACTGTAGCTGATAGCAGTGACAGTAATGTTTGTTTTGATGTGAGTGTGGTGCATAAAAAAAGCACCGACTGGCGATGCTTTTTATTAAATGACTTTATTAATTTTGTTAAGCAACCTTACTAGTTAATTTTCCTGAATAACCGTTATTTACGCAGCAAAATCGTTTTCTAATAAACGGCTATGAATAGACTGTACTACGTTATCTGACTCAGTTTGCTCTACTAAAAAGCACAGGTTGTGCTTACTAGCACCGTGACAAATTAATCGAATGTTAAAGTCTTTTAGTACACTCATTAAGTTCATTTCGTGTTGGCGTAATTGAATCTCAGAGCCAATAAGTGCCACCAATGTTAGGTTGTTTTCTACCGAAACATGGCAAAATTCTGCAAGCTTATCTAGGCATTCTTGATCAAGCTCTGGGCGCGAGGCGTTTTGCGCGTTATCAAGCGTTATAGCTACACTGATTTCTGATGTGGTTACCAAATCTACCGATATATTATATTCACTTAATAGTGTAAATACGCGTGCTAAAAAGCCGCTTGCTAGTAGCATTTCTGGGCTTTTAAGCGTAAGCAATATTTGGTTTTTACGTTGCGTTACTGCGCGTATACCTGGTTGCTGCGATTTTTCGCGCTCAATCCACGTACCGCCACGCTCTGGCTCGCGGCTAGAACCTACAAACACGTTAATGTGGCTACGGCTCGCTGGTAAAATAGTTGCTGGGTGTAATACTTTTGCGCCAAAGGTTGCCATTTCAGCGGCTTCGTCAAAACTTAAGCGTGCAATAGGCGTCGCTTTTGCGCACAAACGCGGGTCGGTGCTAAAAATGCCCACTACGTCGGTCCAAATATGCACACTTTTAGCGTTAATTGCTTCAGCTAGTAATGCAGCGCTATAGTCAGAACCACCACGTCCTAGCGTTGTGGTGTGACCGTATTCGTCACTACCAATAAATCCCTGAGTTACAATTACTTGAGCGTCTAATAACGGAATTAAATGCTCTTTAGCAGCTTGCGCTGTGGCTGCAACATTGGGCGTTGCTTTACCAAATTGGCTGTCGGTTTTAAGTACCTTGCGCACATCAAAGCGATCGGCGTTTAAACCTTGTAAACGCAGCACTTGAGCAAACAAATACGACGATAAACGCTCACCAAAGCTAAGTAGCTCGTCGTGTTGCTGATCGGTTGTTAGTGGCTCTTGAGCCAATGTTTGAAATGCTTTTAGGGTTTCGTTAAAGCCAACCGCTAAATCGGCATCTAGCGATAATTCATCTAAAATAGTTTGTTGAATAGCAAGCACGCCGTTTATGTGTTCTTGGCGCTCACTAGGAGTAATGCTTGATTTACACAGTGCAACTAAGTGATTAGTTACGCCGGCACTGGCGCTCACGGCAACAATACGTACGCTTTTATCTGCAACAATAATTTCGCTACAGCGACTCATCGCTTCAAAATTTGCAACACTGGTTCCGCCAAATTTGGCAACGATGTAATCTGATTTTGCGCCTGATACTGTTTGTGGCACTGATTGGGTAGTCATTTAGTCTCCTTTCGCGGTATCCAAACCGCAATAAAACAAGAAGAACTTGGCAAAGGAATGCTTGAAGATAAGTCCACTGCCAGAAGCTCTCCACCTATATTGGTGACAGTTTTGAGGATTCAGCCCCATAAACCGAAAAACAATGACGACGTACCATTATTTTCCTCGGCGAGTACTTCCCTCCTTAATGATCATCGGCTTTCGTCGCCTAACATTAAGTACCTAAGTATCGCACCTCTTCTGAATGCTTTATTAACCAGTGGCTAATAAAACAAAACCCCACTAAGTAGCGGGGCTTTGAAAGTTATCGTTTAGACGTCTAGCTGTCAAGCATTTAATAATTTATGAGTTAAATAAAACTGCCCATGTAATACGAGCCCGCATATCCAACCGTGTAACAAATTAATAAATGCAGCGATAAACGCAAGTAGCTCATAAAGGTAAGCGCTTTAACTTTACTCATGGCAATAATGCCCGCAGCCGAACCAATAATAAGCATTGAACCGCCCACACCCGTTGCATACGTAAACGACAACCAATGTTGTTGACTCATTACTATATTGGCTTTTAATAATGCAGCGGTAAGCGGTACGTTATCGACCCCAGCTGATAATATGCCCATTAAGTAGTTTGCGTATTCTGGTGCCATTACCGTGTATAGATCGGTAAATTTACTCAACATACCAATTTCTTTAAGTGCACCTACAAGTAAAAGTACGCCTACAAAAAACAATAATGTGTCGTATTCTATATCGCGAACAAAATCGATTATGTCTTTGTTTATGTCTTTTTTACGCATTAAAAATTGCGCCACTAAAAACATCACTGATAAGCCAAACAAAAAGGTTAATAGAGGCGGTACGCTGTAAATTACACTCAGCGTAAGTGTGCTCACTACGGTAGATAAAAATATAACAGCAATGGTTATGTCGGTTTTTTCAATGCGGGTTTTACCTGCACTAGCAAACTCAACACGCCCTTTCATACCTATAGACAGTAACGCGGCAAGCAGCATAACGCTTGCAAGTGCTGGCGCTATAAGTAGTAATAAATGAGCAATGGTTACTTTACCATCTAAAAATATCATTAGTGTGGTTACGTCACCTGTTATTAGCGATACCCCACCTGAGTTAACCCCAAACACAATAAGCGTGGCGTATTTAACGAGCTTTTTAGGTTCAAGTTTTAACGACATAACAACCGCAAGCGATATAAGCGTCGCTGTTACGTTATCTGAAATCGACGAAAACAAAAACGCAAAACCACCCACCAAAAACATGAGCTTTTTTTCGCTAATACTTTTTGGCATAACACGGTGCACAATATTTTCTATAAACCCCTTTGAATTTAAATACGCGACAAAGGTCATTGCAGCCATTAAAAATAGCCATAGCGAGGCAATTTCTAAAATATTTTCATTTAAAAGATGTTGAATCGTATCGGGGCTTTGCCCGTGTAGGGGGTATATAAAAAGAAGAATCCAGCAAAGCGTACCAAAAAACAGCGTGGTTTTAGCTTTATTGACATGGATTATATCTTCTATAACGATCAGTAAAAATGCAATCGCTATCAGGGTTAGAATAATCGAGGAAACCATGGTAGTTAAACAACCTTTGATATAGTTTTAAAGAACACACAAATAACATTCCATTTCATGTGCCTATTTTCGGCGCGAATTTTAGCACTGCCTCTATGCAAAAACTATTATTAAATGGTCTTAAAAACGAATACTATATACAAACAAGATTAATTAAAAATACG
>NZ_JACJDN010000347.1:0-4194 GCF_014163565.1 Pseudoalteromonas sp. SR45-5
AAAGCAAAATGCTCAACAGCAAGCTATACAAGCCCAAGCAAGTGAGCTCACTAATGAAGAAAAAGAAAAAGCACAACAGCTTAATCAACTACTTAGAAAAATCCCGGACGATCCGGCTATTTTATTACGGAATAAAATGCAATTAGAAGCCCAAAAAAGACAATATAAACGTCGCCCTACAGGAGTCGAAAAATCATGGTAATGCGATTATTTTGCTGTTTATTGCTATTAAGTGCGATGCCTACGTGGGCTGCCACCAAATTAGAAGCCAGCGTAGATAAAAACCCTGTATTAGCGGGTGAATTTTTTATGCTTAATATATCGGTAGACGACACAGTTAAAGGCGAGCAACCAGACACCTCATCGCTGTTAAAAGACTTTGTTGTAGGCCCGACGAGCTTAAGCTCTCGTACCAACATTATTAATGGCAGCATTAATAAACAAACTACGTGGTCAGTTAAACTAATGACCCGTACAGAGGGTGATTACACGATACCAGCATTTAGCGTTGCAGGGTTAACCTCAGAGCCTATTAAGTTAAAAGTGGCAAAACGCTCAGTTGATGCAGATAAAAATAACGAAATATTTTTAAAAACGTCACTCTCGAGTAATTCATTATTTGTGCAAGAAGCCGGTGTTTACACTGTTAAGCTCTACCTTGCCAAAGAACTGCTTGATGGCAGCTTAAGCACACCAAGTATGGAAGATGCTCAGCTAACCCAATTAGGTAAACAAACTGAGAGTTATGAGCTAGTTGATGGCAAACGCTACCTTGTTATTACTCGTGAGTATTTAATTCAACCACAAAAAAGTGGTGCCTACACGATTGCAGGCCCCGCTTTTCAAGGGCGAGTACAGCAAAATTACCGCCAACTGGAGGTATCTGCTCTTGGCGATGATCAGCAAGTAGAAATAAAACCAATCCCGAGTGATTATAAAGGCGCATGGTTACCAAGCGAATTGGTTAACCTTGATGAAGAATGGCAACCTAACGACAACACAGTAGAAGTAGGTACGCCTATAACACGTACTATTACGCTTACCGCGCTTGGAGTTACAAAAGAGCAATTACCTGAAATCTCTATGCCTACTATTGATGGCATACGCAGCTACCCTGACCAAAAAGAAAATAACAATGCAGTGCGAGACGGACGCGTTGTGTCGCAGCAAACTGCATCGTATGCCTTACTGCCGCAAAAACCAGGTACTTATACTTTGCCTGAAATAAAGCTGCCTTGGTTTAATACCAAGATGAACCGTATTAGCGTAGCCACATTACCAAAGCGTACTATTACAGTAACGCCAAGTACTACCGCGCCTAATACAGCCATAGCAAACCCACAACCCAGTACAAATAATTCACCTACTCTTGAAAATATTTCGAATCAAGCAACTGGCACACAACCTATTGAAACTAAAAGTGATACTCCTCTTTGGTTAATAGTTTTTGCCGCTTTAGGGTATATTTTATGGATTGGTACTGTAATTTTTTACTTAATAAGCCGTTCTACTAAAAATACGACTGAAAAATTACAGCTAAACACCCGCGGTACTTCTCAGCCAAGCTTAAATGAGCTTAAAGCATTAGCGAAAACACACGATGTAAAAGCCTTTTACACCGCATTAAATAACTTTTCTGTAAAGGTGACCCATAAAAATGTTGGCGCGATTGATGAGCTCTGCATCCGCGTAAACAGCAGCGAGCTTAATGGTCTCATTAGCCAATTGCAGGCACAACTTTACAGTAATAAAGGCGCAAACACGGATCTTAATGCTATTATTAAAATTCTTGAGAACTATCAAACTCAGGCATCAAAGTCGCAACAAGCTGTATTAAAAGACCTTTATAATTAATAACTACGAACCTTAGGTCTTTTTTTGCAATAACTAATAATTTTTAATTAAAAAAGTGCTTATGCTTGGAAAGAAAAAATCAAACAATCAGGTCTTAATCGATATGGCAGAGAAACAAAAGCGTTATGAAGCCTTGGTCCACGTTTACAATAAAGAGCTTTATCGCTTTGCTTATTGGTTATGCCGTGATCCGCACATAGCAGATGATTTAGTACAGGAAACGTTTTTACGCGCATGGCGTTCACTCGACTCTTTACTTGATCAAAAGGCAGCTAAACCTTGGCTGCTTACTATATTACGAAGAGAAAACGCACGCCGATTTGAACGTAAACAGTTTGATTACAGCGACGTAGAAAACGATACGCTTGTTGATGAAACCAGCCATTCATTAGACGATGAAATGGAACAAACGGTAATTCAACGCCAGATTGCACTGCTATCTGATGAATACCGAGAGCCATTATTACTGCAAGTTGTAATGGGCTGCTCTGGTGAAGAGATTGCAGGCATACTTAATTTAAATAAAAACACGGTAATGACTCGTTTATACCGTGCCAGAAATCAACTTAAAGAGGCTTTAAGCCGTGATGATGAACAACTTAAAGGGGCATCAAAATAATGGATGAACTTGAGTTTCGTCGCCGCACTATTGCGCAGCCAAACGACATTGACAAGGAGCTTATGGAGTTTGCTGACAATAACCCAGAGCGACAAAGTTTTATTAACGATATGAAAGATTTTGATAAATTCATTCAAGATTCTTTAGATATACCTGTGCCTGAAAATCTTGCAGACCGCATTCTTTTAAACACATCGTTAAAAGAAAAAGCACTCCAAGAAGAACAAGCAACTGGTAAAAACATGGTTGATGCTCGATCGCGTTTTAAGTTTGATCGTGTACATCTTGCGTTAGCAGCGTCTTTTGTAGTGGCGATTAGTGCCTTCTTTTTTAGTACAGAGCAAAATATTGCACACGAAGCAGGTGAGCATGCGCTTGCCCATGTGTATTACGAAATTAATGCGCTTGATAAAAAAGAGCCCATTAGCCTACAAAGCGTTAACGACAAGCTTGCAGTATTAGGTGGTCATCTTGATGAACTTCCTGGCGCTGTAACTTATGCCATGTTTTGTGATTTTAAAGGCGAAAAAGGACTGCATTTAATATTTGAGTCTGACTTTGGTCCTATGACGGTATTTATAGTGCCTTCTGAAAATAAATCATTTGGTTTTGGGGATGACAACTTCCGCGATGAGCGCTTTGAAGGTCACATTAATCGTGGCTCACAAGCTGATACTATTTTAGTGGCAAGTCTTGGAGCACCTCTAGATACATACAATGAACGCGTTACTGGCGCAATTCGTTGGCTTTAAAATAGACAAATTTACCGCTTAGTTTCTACTGAGCGGTTTTTTGATTATATACTCACCAACAAAGCGTTTCTTCACTCCCCAAAACCTCTGATTTTTAAAGTAATTAATTAAATTCCTAAAGAAAGTAAATTATAATCGCGGCTCGATTTTAATTAGGGAATTTCATGAAGAACATCATCGTTATTTTTTCATTATTGGCATTATTATGTACTGCCAGTTTTGATGCACACGCACGTAAAAAATTTGGCAGTAGTAAACGCGGACAGACACCTGCAACACAACAAACAGCGCAAAAACAACAAACAGATACAACAACACCTAACGCTACACCTAAAGCCACATCAAATAAAAAAGGCATTATGGCAGGCGTTTTTGGAGGGCTTTTAGCGGGTGGCTTAATTGCAGCAATGTTAGGCGACGATTTTGAAGGTTTTCAGCTATTAGAAATGATTTTATTAGCTGGCGCACTCTTTATTTTATTTAAGCTAGTAACGGGCTTTTTACGTGCTAATCGTGCCCCACAACTTGCCAGTGCAAGTACAAATGCTCAGCAAAATGCTTTTAAACAAGCACCTATTGAGCAACCAACAAGTACAGGCTTTGCAAGCAATACACCACAAGGTGAAAGTGTGCCTTTTAATTTACCACCTAACTTTGACGTTAATGGCTTTTTGCAAGGTGCCCGTAGTCATTACCATACGCTACAAACTGCATGGAACAATGCCGATTACACCACAATGGCTGAATACTTAAGCCCTGCACTTGTTGCCGAGTTTAAAGCTGAACGTGAAGCTATACAAAGCGTAGAAACAGAAGTGATGTTTATTGATGCCGAACTTGTGCGCGCAGATACAAACGCGCAATCGTGGCAGGTTAGTGTTCGCTTTAAAGGTAAGTACCGTGATTTAGGCGATAAAAAAGAAGAGCCTATTTTAGAAATCTGGCACTTAGAGCGTCTAATTTCAGACG
>NZ_JACJDN010000348.1:0-4190 GCF_014163565.1 Pseudoalteromonas sp. SR45-5
GATCAGTTTATTGAGTATTTACGCCACCATAAACGTGAAGAACTAAGCTGCGAAGATATAAATGCTTTAGTTGCCGAGGTTGTTAATTCTGAGCTTCAGCATCAACGTACTATTACGTTTAAAAGTAATCCAAATATAGGCAATATACCGTTAAGCTCTGTAGCTATTAAACGTGTAATTACCAACATGATTGGTAATGCGCTGCGTTATTCTGAGGGCGATATTGAAGTACTTAGCTACTTTAATTCAAACAAAAAGTATGTAGTTATCGCTGTAAACGATAATGGCCCCGGCATTCCTGAAAACGAACTAGAGTCTGTGTTTGAGCCCTTTAAACAAGGCGATGCAGCTCGCGGAAGTGAAGGTAGTGGCTTAGGCCTTGCCATTATTAAACGCATTGTTGATATGCATGACGGTAAAGTAAAACTAGAAAACCGCCCAGAAGGCGGTTTAAGTGCACAAGTATATTTGCCAATCAAGGTATCAACCCCTGTACAATAAATGCAGGGGTTTTATTGTATTAAAGTGCTTTAAAGCGAATAGCAGTACCGCCACTGGTGGCCAGTTTAAGCGTAAGTTTATCGTTTGTAGTCACAATACGTTTTTCGATAGCTATATTGTACGGATTGTTTTTCCACTCTGCGTTTTTACCATCTTTATAAATTTGTGCTTCAAACTTTTTACCTTGCTCTAAAAAGTCGAGCTTTACCTCAATTGTTCTGGCTTTCTCGTCAGTAACAGCACCTAGGTACCAATCGTTTCCTGAGTATTTAGTGCTTTTACGTTCTTTACGGGCAAATACAATAAAGTCGCCTACTTCGCCATCAAGGGCAATACTTTGCTGCCAATCTGTTGGTACGTCTTGAATAAATTGAAATGCGTCGGGCTTAGCCAAATAGTTTTTAGGTAAGTCGGCAGCCATTTGAATTGGGCTATACAACACAACATAAAGTGCAAGTTGTTTGGCAAGTGTAGTTTGTGGGCGGTTTGTATCGCCTCCTAAACCATTAAAGCTCATATCAAAAATACCTGGCGTAAAGTCCATTGGTCCTGCAAGCATGCGGGTAAAGGCAAGCATTGGTACGTGTTCTGGTGGGTTAGGTGGTGAACCCCATGCATTGTATTCTTGCCCGCGTGCACCTTCGCGCGCGATCCAGTTTGGGTAAGTACGGCGCAGGCCTGTATCTTTAATTGGCTCGTGAGTATTAATGCTAATTTTATGTTTAGCCGCAAGCTTTACGTTATAAAGGTATTCGTTAACCATAAATTGGCCGTCATGCCATTCATGGCGCGCAATACCGTTTTTGTCTATACGTTTTATATTTCCGCCATCGGCTACATAACCTGTTTTTACTTGGCTGACGTTTGACTTTTCGTAAAGTGTAAAGGCATCTTCCATTTGGTCTCGGTAGTTGCTTACATTGCCTGATGTTTCGTGATGGCCAATGAGATGTACGCCTTTTTCTTTGCCGTATTGAGCAAGCGCTGTTATATCAAAATCGTCGTACGGTTTGGTAAAGTTAAATACATCGCCATTAAAGTACCAATCGCCATCCCAGCCAATATTCCAGCCTTCAACGAGTACGCCATCAAAACCATACTGCGCTGCAAAATCCATATAGTATTTTGTGGTTTGCGTAGTGGCGCCGTGTTTTTTACCGCTACCCCAAGTTTGCGTGTTTATATGCATACCCCACCAAATACCGACGTATTTGCCAGGTTTAACCCACGACACGTCACCGAGTTTATTAGGCTCGTTTAAATTTAGTATTATATCTGAATTAACTAGGCCAACAGCGCTGTCGGCTATTTGAATGGTGCGCCATGGTGTTTTAAAAGCGCCTTGCTTTTTAACGGCAATACCATCTGACCAAGGGGTTAAGTCTGCTGTAAATGTGCCTGGACGGCGCTGATTAAGCACCATACCCGCATAATCAACAAGAGCGGCTTCATGAATACTAATATGAGTACCGTCACTTGTTTTAAACGTAAATGGTGTGTGAGCTAGTGGAGCTTCGTTAAGTGGAGTAGTGTTGTAAACATATTCGTAGCGGTTCCAGCCACGAGCAGGTATCCACCATGCTGTTGCATCATGGCTATTGTTTATTGCAAACTCAGTCAGCTCTTTGGTTATTTCTGTATGTTCGAAGCCGGTTTGTTGTGGCACTTCGTATCTAAAACCTACACCACTATCAAATGCTTTAAATCGAATAGTGTAGGTACCTTTATTTGGCTCGTTTTTTGTAAAGGTAACGGCTACTTCGTTATATTCGTCAACAACGTTTTGGCGTTCGCCCCAAGGTTGTTGCCACTGCGAGTTAACGCTTTGTTGTTCAATGCTTTTAATTTTAAAACCGTCGCTAAAGGCCGCTTGTGTTTTAAATTCAAACCCCAGTAAAGATTTGTTTATAACCGCTTTGTTTTTAAATTTTATTGCGTAGCTTGGCGTGTTGTTTTCGTCAGAGATGCTTACTGTTATTTGTGTGTCTGGCGATTTTAGCTCTACAGTTTGTCCGTAGCTATTACTAGCAAAGGCTAAAAGCACAAGTGCAGGGATTCTCATGGTGTGTCCTTAGATGAGTCGGTGGTGACATTTAAGGATAATGACTGTTGATGATTAATACGACTGCCTACATACGTATTCAATGTTTTAAAAAATAGAAAGAATTTGGTGGCTTAATCGGTCTATAATGTAAACAAATTGATAATAGCGACAAGAAAATGATAAAAAGCTTACTTTGTGTATTTTTACTAAGTGCTAGTACTGGAGTTTTTGCAGCAAATATTACAATTAAAAATGCTAATAATGGCCCATTACCTAATGCTGTTGTGTGGCTAACTGCAGGAGATTCCTCTAACGTTATTCCTCCAGAAGCACCTTATGCGATGACCCAGCAAAATCGAGAATTTAAGCCGCGTATTTTAGTTGTCCCACAAAATGCAAAGGTAGAGTTTCCGAATGCGGACTCAATCATGCATCATGTTTATTCATTTTCTAAAGCTAAAACATTTGAATTAAAGCTATATAAGGAGCACCCAAAAGCGCCCATTACTTTTGATCAAACAGGGGTTGTTGAGCTTGGCTGTAATATTCATGATTGGATGTTAGGTTATATTGTGGTGGTCGATAGTACTATTTTTGCAATCACTGATGAAAATGGTCATGTTGATTTAAATGCCAATGTAGGCGAATACACGTTAAGTGTTTGGCATTCTGGGTTTAGTGATATTAGTAAGGTTGAATCTCAAACTATTACTGTGGCTACTAACCCGATCACTTATAAAGTAAAGCAGGAAATTGCGGAGCAAATTGACTTTGCTACGGATGAATTTGATGACTATTAATCGTTTAACGAGGCTGATATTTTTAGCCGGTGCTTTATGTTTTAGTAATGCATTGTATGCACAAGTAAAAGGCTTGATACAAATTAGAGCCGTGCAGGGTGACGATACACGTAGCTTCCAAGAGGGCGGCCTTGGGCTATATCGGCACGATACTAAAAGCGACGAACTTATTTTATCCCAAGGTATTTTAGATTTTAATGTTGATTTAGCATCTAGTTGGTCGGCTCATGGGGTGTTAAATGCGAATCAAGATCCTGACGTTGGCCTTGGTTTTACGCAAGCTTATATAAAGTATCAGCCGCTATCTAACAGCAACTATAAATGGCATGTGCGTGTAGGGGGCTTTTATCCACTTATGTCGCTTGAAAACCCTGATATAGGATGGACTTCTCCTTATAACTATACAAACTCAGCTATTAATAGCTGGATAGGCGAGGAAGTACGCACTGTTGGCGCAGAGGTAACTATTAAGCGCCCAGCAAAACGTTTTAACAGCGCTCATAGCTT
The DNA here is from genome assembly GCF_014163565.1 of Pseudoalteromonas sp. SR45-5. Taxonomy (NCBI): domain Bacteria; kingdom Pseudomonadati; phylum Pseudomonadota; class Gammaproteobacteria; order Alteromonadales; family Pseudoalteromonadaceae; genus Pseudoalteromonas; species Pseudoalteromonas sp. SR45-5. The sequence goes on from NZ_JACJDN010000348.1 coordinate 3,853, forward strand.
TAGTTTTGTAGGTGCTACATTTAAAGGCAATGACCCTGCCGGTACTTTACTTGCTTGGCGTGGTTTTGCATTACACGATAGGCAAACTACATTTAACGAAAGTGTTAAATTTGCGCCTATAGCGGCATTAAATACGTATGAATTACGCTGGCAAGCTAATCAGGTTTTACCGTTTGAAGAAGTAGACGGACGTTTTGGCTATTACGCTGGCGTACACTGGGATTACTTAAAAAAATCACAATTTCGAATTTATTATTACAACAATAACGGTGACCCAACCACACTTAATATTAGTACAGGGCAGTATGCTTGGGATACTCGCTTTACAAGCGCCGCTT
>NZ_JACJDN010000349.1:0-4170 GCF_014163565.1 Pseudoalteromonas sp. SR45-5
AAAAACGTGCAGTATAATTGTACCTAATTAGTATGTTCCCCTACTTTTTTTAATATAAATATGGTCGATGTAATTAATTGGCCATAAACATTAAGTAGCTTATAGCTAGGTCTTGGGAGAGTGTTTGCTTTGTTTTTATCGCGTTTAAAAATTTTTGTGTTGGTAATAGCCTCTATTGCCGTTGTTTTTTTTACTACATCACAGGCTTGTGCGGATATGTTTGGCTTTTTTAATAAACAAGAATTTTATTTATCGGCTCTAGTAAAGGGGCAGTTATTAGATAATGGGCAGCCAGTTGCAAACACTAAAGTAATGCGCTCACTCACCTATGGCGATGAATACGTTGACGAAACCACAACAGACGAACACGGTTATTTTACTTTTACAGAAAAAACAATAAAAACAGGTAAGCCCTCTAATATGTTTGATAACGACTCGTTGGTTCAGCATATTTATTTAGAAAACGGCACGCCAGAAGGAATTGTTTTATGGTACACGCTTGTTTCAATTCATGAAAAAAGTGACACACTTAAAGAGCTTCTTGCACACTTGAAGTGCGATATTTCTAAAGAGCCGCAAACATACGATATTCCAATTAAAGAAGATACCAGCCACGCTTTTGCGATTTACACATCATGTAAACTTTAACTATTAATTTAAAGGGAACTTATATGAATACTTTGACGCCAACCCAAGCGGTACAGTTAGCTAACCTTGCTTATAAAGCAAAAAGCATTAAAACCACTAACTTACTTCATCGTTCACTTCATGCATCTTTGCGCGACAATTTTAACTTTTCAGTTAACCCTGGCGCAGTACAAGGGGTAACGGGCGGTTTTTCTCCCATTTATTTAATTTAAGTACGGGTTTTGCTTTAGTAGGGCATGGGCTTGGCGATTATCAGGGTGATTCGGTTATAACAATTCGAGTACTAACTCGCTAAGAGATGGCTTAACTGATGGCCATTTTGGTTTAAGTGGAGGCTCAAATGGCAGTATGGTGCATGCTGGATTTAATAAGACCTTTTACAGTATGAAGCCCGCGTTACAGGAGTTTGTTGAAGCTAATATTAAAGATAAAGTAACCGATTGTATTCATTTAGTTGGCCACAGCTTAGGTGGTGCATTAGCGACGCTTTCTGCTGATTGGATTAGAGCTGAATATTCAATACCTGTAAAGCTATATACGTTTGGCTCACCGCGCGTTGGGCTTGAAAACTTCTCTCGGGCTGCGACATCAAGAATTGATAAAATTTATCGCTGTACTCATGGTGCAGACCCAGTTGCTAAGGTACCTTTGTGGCCGTTCTCGCATGCACCTTATAGCGGTCAAGAAATTCGCTTAGATAATGGGCAAGGTTTAAAAGGTGCTGCCCATACCCTCAATGGTACGCCTGGCTATATAAACACAGCCAATAGTAATAATTGGAACAACTTAACCATTCAAGCTAATCATTTTTTGAGTACCCCTGTGCGTCTAAAATTTGAAGATAGAAATCAAGCCTCTTTTACTTCCCTCTGGGCTGATAAACTAGGGGCTGCGTTAGTCACACTTTTAAAAGATTCCGGCTATTACAGTGCAGTTGCTGCCCAAGCTGCTATTGGTACTGGGCTCACTTTTTACGATATGTTGGCGCGTACTTTAGATAAAATAGCTAAAGCGTCAGCCTCGTTTGCAACACAAACCTTAGGTTTACTAGGGCATATGTTAGTGTTTGCAGGCAAAGTAATCAGTAAAGCGGTGGAGCTAACATATAGTTTTATAAAATCGGTATTCGATTCAACCCTAGGCGCTCTATACCGAGCGGCGAGAGAGGGGCTAAGCGGCTTAGATTAACTTTAATCTAGCCCTCAATCTCGCTCTAACAAAATAGCACCACTTTGGTTTTCGCCTAAGTGGTCATTTTTGTTATAAATAGGGCATTTACTCATAGATAAGCACCCACAGCCAATACATCCATCAACGCGATCGCGCAAACGATGCATATACACTATCCGCTCGTCCAGCTGTGCTTGCCATTGCTTTGAAAGGGCTGCCCAGTCTTTTTGCGTGGGTGTGCGCTGATCAGGTAATGTGGCCAGTGTTTGTTTAATTTCATCAAGGGTTATTCCCATTGCTTGTGCGGCTTTTATTACCGCTATGCGGCGCAGTACATCTTTTTTATAGCGGCGTTGATTGCCGCCATTTCGCCAGCTACGTATTAGTCCTTTTGTTTCGTAAAAATGTAGGGTTGATACTTTTACGCCGCTACGCTTTGCTACATAACCCACGGTTAAGTTGGCCTCAGTTAGTTTTTTTTGATCTATTGGCATTATTTTTAATTTCCGTTTGACCTCAATATAGCTTGAGGTTTTAAGCTTCTTTCAACATTAAAAAAGGAGCTAACTAAATGCAACAAAAACTTGAGCGTAGCACTGTTATTATTTATTCAAGCGCACGCAAAAATGGTAATACACAGGCGCACGTTAATGGATTTGCAGAGCAAAATAATGTGCGTGTAATATGCTTAGATGATTATAAAATTGCGCCGTACTGCTATAACAAAAACTATAAAAATGATGATTTTTACGCTGTGTTTGAAGCACTTTTAAAATATGATCATTGGGTGTTCGCGTCTCCTGTTTATTGGTACAGCACCACGGTACAAATGAAATTATTTATCGATAGAATAACCGATTATATGGACGATGAAGCATTAAAACCTAAGCTTCGTAGTTTACGTAGTAAGCATTTTTCAGTGCTTTCTAATGCGTCATCAAGTGAAGCCCCCGCCTGTTTTGTAGAGCAGTTTAAAAATACGTTTAGTTATTTAGGTATGCAGTTTATTAACCACAGCCATAAAAGTACCCAAAAGGTTGCTTAAATTGCAGCCTTTTTTGGTTGTCTCTGGTATTTTAGTAATAATCTTAAAAAACACAGGACTGTTTTATGAAATATTTACTATTGTTAGTGCTGCTTTTTAGCCCTTTAATATATGCAACAGAGCAACCAATTAAGGGATATGGTAATTATTACAATGTACCCGAGCATGATGAAATTAATGACGCTACGGTATTTAAAATAGCATTTGATGTTGCTGATGGCGCTGAAAAAGGCGCGCAAAATAATTCAATAAATTCGCTAGCGCGTTTTATTAACATGCATGTGGCGCATGGCGTAAAGCCTGAAAACATACAACTTGCATTAGTTGTGCACGGCAGCGCAAGTGTTGATGTGTTAGCTAATAGCGAATATAAAAAACGCTTTAACGCTGACAATAAAAACCGAGCGTTAATTGAGCAGCTACTAGCAAACAACACTAAAGTGTATGTTTGCGGGCAATCTGCTACTCACTTTAAAGTAACGCCAGCGCTTTTAATTGAGGGTGTAAAAATGTCGCTTTCGGCTATGACCGCTCACGCACAACTTCAACAGCAAGGCTATACGCTCAATCCATTTTAATGACTCAAATAATAAAAAATATTCTCTGCTTTGGGGATTCAAATACATGGGGCTTAAACCCTGTAACGGGTAAACGCTTTGATGAAAATACCCGTTGGACATCACTTTTAAATAAAAACTTAGGGTGTGGTTTTAACGTAATAGAGGCAGGGCAACCTAATCGCACTTTAGTGCATAATCCCCCGTTTGACGGTGTGCTTAATGGTGTTAGCTATTTAAAGCCTTATTTGGATAAGCATGATCTCGACTTTATTATTATAGCTCTTGGTACAAACGATCTTAAAAAGCGTTTTAATTTAACACCTACTTTAATAGCAGATGGCTTGAATGATTTAATTAACTCAATACATAGTTATTATCAGCAAGGTAGTACTTTAAAATCTCCTAAGATTATTATTGCTAGCCCACCTAAAATAAGAATTACCGAGCAGTATTCACGTATTTATGAAGAGGCTGATACAAAAGTAACAAAGCTCTCTAGTGCATTTAAAAGCGTTGCAGCTAATAATAAGTGCGCTTTTATTGATTTTAACTCGTTCATTAACATAACAGATGGTGATGGGATTCATTTTGATGATATCCAACATTTGGCAATAGGCTTTAAAATAGCGCAATTGGTTCAAAACTCACTCAATAATTGTTAAATCTATCTGTGTGAATTTAATGCGTCTTATGCAATCATCTAATAAAGTAGTGATATAAATTAACAACTTCGAGATGCTATGAAAA
>NZ_JACJDN010000034.1:0-14117 GCF_014163565.1 Pseudoalteromonas sp. SR45-5
TGACGATTCGTCGTTTCTTGCTATTAATAAAGCAAATTCTTCGCCGCCAATGCGGCCAAATAAATCACATGGATTTATGCAGTTTTGCATTATTTTTGCAGCTTCAACTAAAACTAAATCACCACCTGCATGTCCAAATTCATCGTTTATTTTTTTAAATTTATCTATATCCCAATAAATTAAGCTGACGTAGTTATAATTATTAAGTTTATCTTTTAGTTGCTCTTGGCTTTTATTATAGAATCCACGCCTATTTAAGCAGCCTGTAAGTTCGTCGCTCATTGCAAGATGGTTCATTTTTTCAGCTAAATCTGATGCCATCATAAATATTATGAATACGGCCATGCCTACATGTGCAGTAGGGACAGTAATAAAATTAATTAATGTATACAGCGCTATATATTCTTCATTTACTTGGCTGCCTTGCAGTAACGCTATGCTTGCTGCAACAAATAAAAGTAATCCACATAGCGTATAAGTAATACTAGCGCCTATTTCGGCAGGAAGTGATTTTTGTTTATGCCTGAAAATAATAACTGCATTGAGTACAAGTAAAATCACATCATAATACACATACAAGGACATAAATAAGCCAACATGCACATATATAGCTGTAAAATAATAGACAGCAGCAAGAGTAACTATTGCTGAGATAATTAAATAGCGAATTTTTATACCCGAGTTTACCCTAATGCAATGCCCCCACGTACCTAACAGTACTGAGCCTACAGAGAAGCTACTTCCTAACATCCAATATAATGTGTTTGAGTTAAATAATGGTTCTGCCAACATTGTTGCCCATTGGCATGCAGAGAATGCAAATGCGATTGTCCAAAGCATGGCATATTGCTTTTTACCTAACGTATACCACGACATTAAAAATATGACAGACCAAATAATACTGGTGAAAAAGAGGGTAACTAATATATAAAAAATAGGATTCATGTATTTTTATTCTTGTTTGCGTTAATTTTACTTTAGTAGATGAAAGCGGTTTATTCGACCTAACGCCGGTTATTAGTTAGCTAAATTGTAAATAGATATGTATGCAATCATTTCTTAAGTTGTGTATTTGAATAGTGGTATATCCCTTGCTGTAATAACTGTTGTTTAGAGCTTTAAGCTTATATGGCTTTGCTTTGTTTATAATTTTATTCCTAACAGGTATTTAAATTACAATTATTAGTAATTTTTACACGTTTACTTATTTGCTTAATTAAAGAATTCAGCTAGGGCTTATTTATTCTTCTAGGTTAAATTTGTAGCTGTACATTTAGGTTTTAGGTAAAGCAGAGTTTATGTTGTGTGGCTATCTTCATAAGTGCTTTATAAAAATAAATATTAAACATACGCAGCCCTTTATATAGAAAAATTTAACCCTGAAAGGTCAAAAGGCCCCCGTTTTTAGTAAAGGAAATTACAATGCATTTTTCATCCAAAATATTTCACGACAAATACCTTAAAGGTGTAATTGCGCTGGTTGTGTTACTTATACTAACGCGAATAGCCGCGCCTTATGTAGTTCAGCACTACGTAAATTATCAGCTAAAACACACACAAGGTGTTACTGGGCATGTTGGTGACGTAGATTTGTTTTTATATCGCGGTGCCTACGCAATTGACGACGTTGAAATTTATGCTGTTGATGCAACTTCAGCTCCTAAGCCTTTGCTGAGTATTCAAACTCTCGATTTTTCACTTGCGTGGTCAGCCCTTTTAAAAGGGAATTTAGTAACAAACATGGCGTTTACGCGTCCTAAAATAGTTATTTATGATAAAGACCCCAATGCTTCTGAGCAAAATAAACAAGTAAAAGACGAAACTACTTGGGTAGGTCTCGCCAATAATTTAGTACTGTTTTCTATTGATACCTTAACAATTGAGCAAGGCAAGTTAACTTTAGTTAACTCAACGAATAGTGGTGAAAAACCCACTTTTATATCAAATATCAACGCTCGAATTGAAAATATAACTAACGCGCAAAACCTATCAAAAACACTAGTGACTACTCTAAGCGTAGAAGGTGCATTAATGGGGGAGGCCGCATTAAAGTTTGATGGCAAATTAGATCCCTTTAGCAAACAAGCCAATTTTGATTTTAACGCAGAGGTACAGCGTTTCTCTGTTAAAAACCTCGATACTGTATTTAAGGTATACACGCCTTTTGATATTGAAGCGGGTGGCATTGATGGCGCTATGGAATTGGTGGCTAAAGACAATAACTTAAATGGTTATGTAAAAGCGGGCGTTCAAAACTTGAGTGTGTTCTCGTGGCGCGAAGATATAGAAAAAGATGACGATGGAATATTTACGGCCATATTTGAAGGCAGTGTTGATTTACTGGGCTCTATACTCGAAAACGATGAGTCTAAACTTGTTGCTGCACGTATCCCTATAGAGGGGCAATTAGATAATACGGATGTTTCGACTTTTCAAGCTGTGATTTCGGTATTAGAAAACGCATTTTTTGATGCGTTTAAAATGAAAGTAGATAACGTTATTTCTTTTGAAGATACGGATGAAAAATCTGATAACGAGGAGAATTAAAGCTCTTTGGTAATGTTCGTTTTAGTTAAATACTTAAGCTGCACCCACTTTTTAAACTTTAAGTGGGTGCTTTAGTACTTTTCTCAGATTAGTTTTTGCGGTTACTCAATAGCTCTTTAAGCTCAGCAATTTGGGATTGTAGTTCGTTTACTTGCCCTTGCGTTGCAGGTAATGAGCTGTCGTCTGCGAGCTCTTCTCGCGCTTTGCGGTGCTCTTCACTCATTACTTCTAAAATGGCACCTACCATCATATTTAAAAATACAAATGCGGTTAAAAATATAAACGTAAGGTAATAAATCCAGCTTAGTTCGTACACCGCCATTGTTTCATACATTATGTCGGTCCAATCTTCAAATGTTGCCACCCTAAACAGAGTAAGCATGGAGATTGAAACATCTTGCCAAAGTACGGGGTTTATTTCAGCAAACATCATGCTGCCCATTGCAGCGTATATATAAAAAATAACAAACATTAATAGGGCTATATAACCCATTTGTGGAATGGCTTTAAGCAATGAATTAACTAATAAGCGCAGCTCTGGGATCATCGATACTAATCGCAGTACTCTAAATATGCGAAGTAATCGAGCAATTAACATAGTAGAGCCAGCAGCAGGATATAAACTGCCCAATACTATGATGGTGTCGAATATGTTCCATCCTTTAGAAAAAAAATGTTTTATGCCTTTACTTGCAATAAAGCGGATTACTAGTTCAATTAAAAAGAATGCGGTAATGCCAACGTCCATCCAATTTAGAGCAAGCTCTACGGTAGGATGTAGTGAGTAAGTGTGCGCACCTACTGTCAGGGCAGAAACAATAATTACAGCTATAACAAATGATTGAAATATCTTGCTTTTGTCTATACGCTGAAACAACTTTTGTAACTGCGACATCATAGAAATAGATCCTTTGGAGATTAAGATTTTATGGCGCTAATATACAATAATACTGTAATAATTTAACGCTTTTTCGATATAGAAAGTGTAAGGAAATTTAATGTTTATCAATAAACTAAAAAGTAGCGCATTACTTATTGTTGGATTATGTGTTTTAGCAGGTTGTAGCTCTGATGCGCGTTTTCATGAAGTTCAATCGGCGCGCCTTGATGAGTGTAACTATAAAGCTGACAAAGAATATTACGAATGCTTAGATAAACAAGATTCTAACTACGAAGAGTTTAAAAAACAGCAACAAGCAGAAACTAAATAAGTAACCTTTATATTATGACTAAAACTCAAAAGCAGCGCGATAAGCACATTAGACTAGCACTTACTAATGCATGCGAAGCAATAAAAGAAATGGTAATTGGTTTTGATTATCTAACGCATACAGTTGATTTAAATAACGAAGTAAACACGTTAAAAGTACAATGTTACTTTATTGATGAGATAGCCCGTGAAGATGCAAAACCGCAACTTGATGAGTTAACGCAGATTATACTTAGCCAGCTAGCAGCTATTAAGTTGAACGTAAAACCAGCACACATCTCATTTTTAGCCAATTAACAGCGGTTTAGTTGGTATGACATCACATGGACGTTATAATTAAATAAATTATTTTTAGGGTTTAAATTATGGCTGTTCCTTCGCGTTCGCAAATTTCACCAGGTACCACAGTAAATATTGTATTAAAAGAAGATCAACGCAGCGGCACATTAACAGAGGGTGTGGTTGAGCGCCTTTTAACAAAATCACCAAACCACCCACACGGCATTAAAGTACGTTTAGAAGATGGTCAAGTTGGCCGAGTAAAAGAGATTTTATAATGGCAACGTTAACAGAGCAGGCTTTTTGGGATTTAGTAACAACGCCTGATTTAGGGCTCGATCCGCAAAGTGTGAGCGATAACCTAAAAAACAAACTGAATGATTTAAGCGATCAGCACCTTATTGATTTTGATAAGTACTTTGGCATACATATGCGTAAATGTTTTACCTGGGATTTGTTTGGTGCCGCCTTTGTGATGGCTGGATGTAACGACGATTACGGTTTTAGCGAGTTTAGATGTTGGTTAATTTCGCGTGGTAAAACAGTTTTCGAAAACGCTTTAGAAAATGCTGATTCGTTAGCGCAGTGTACACCTGTTTATTACTTAAATGAGCAGCCTTACCCGTATATTGATGAGTATGATTTAATAGCCGGTTTATTATTTGAAGAACGCAGCGAAGACGAATTACCGTTTATTCCATCAGGCAGCGATGAACCCAAAGGCAAACGTTTTAAAGACAAACCTAAGTTTTTAAAGCAAAGCTACCCTTTATTATTTGCAAAGTACTGGCAATAAAATAAATAGTAATTTGTGCGCTATTTAAACAATTTAATGAGTTTAATTTCCTTACAAGTAAGCGCATTGATATAAATCGTTTTGTTGTTTAAGTACGTATTAACTAAAGTACTTAACAGCAAAATGGTTTGTAATGCAGTATCTAGGATGAATCTTTGTGGATTTAAATGTGTTCAATCTAAGGGATTTATTTGTGGCACGAGGTTTGTAACCTAATGGGATCGGTAATTGCTCTTGCGTTATCTTACTGGCTTACACACATGTAAGAATCAGTATAGTCGAGCAAAGCTCCCTTAGCTGCTCGTGTCTTAGTTCCTGAATACGACTTCTCTCCTTTTATAGTAAATCTCTGTTATAGTTGTTAAAAGTTATAAAAGCTAGGTGATTAGGCATTTTGCTATTATTTAACACGCTGACTCACGAGGATACACCCACGAAATGAAATATTTAACACTCGCTTTATTAACTGTCGCTTTTACAAGTGCAAATGCTTTTTCTGAGCCGAGTAATAAAACACGATTTATACCGCTTTTAAAGTCAAAATTGGGAGCCTACGAAGTTGTGTCGAGCAACTCAGGGTTATGCGTTAACAGCAATTTGAGTTTGACAGATGAAAGTGATTTAAGTGCTGGTTTTAAACTTGGTGAGCAAATTGTATTTGGATCGCTCCACAATGGTACCCGAACCATTAAAAAACCAAACTTTTGCTTTATAACCAGCACGCTTAAATATAAAAGTGATGGCCTTGAAAACGGCTTAAGAATGAGCCGTTGTGAAAGCCCTGCAAACGAAAAAACAATCAGTCAAAGTATCAAATTTTTAGCTGATAACACACTCAAATACACATTGAGCGAACCCAATGTAGAGTGCACATTTAAAAAAGCAGATGAGAGTAAATAAAGCATCTAGTAAGTAGTAAGTAGCAAATCATTCGCAGTATATTTTAGGGATATCGCGCCAACGCGTAGTGTACTGCGGCGACAAAAAATCACGGTTCATGTGCCACCGGTCATTTAATTTACTACTTGCAAGGCTTAGCATTCCTTTTCCGTATCGATTGTTAATTGTGTCTAAGCATTGCATAAGTTTCGGATTATCAGGGCTTTTATTAAATAAGTCATTTTGCTGAAACTGTTCTGATATTAGCTCTACCGCACCCACACCACATTTATAAAACCGTATACCGGGTTGGTAAATCTTATTAAATACCTCAGATACAGCATTAGCCATCACGCAGGTGTCGTTAGTGGGTGAGGGGAACTTATACACAAAAGACTTTTTATAATATTTATTTTCGTGCGCGCCACTGGCTGCAAAAATATAAAGCTGGTGAGTGAGCGAGTGTTGCGCTCTTAATTTATTAGCCACTGTGGTTACATGGTTAATTAGCGCTGTTTTAAGTGCTGTTGGCTCACATATGCGCTCTCCAAAACTACGGGTTGAATAAATCTCCCGCTTATCTTGTCGTACATCATCCCAGTTTAAACATGTTATCCCGTTAAGCTCGCTTACTGTGCGTTCAACAACCACACTAAATGCACGGCGCATTGCTCTAGGGTTTTGCTGAGCAAGATCCCAGGCGGTGTGTATATTCATTATTTTAAGTTTTTTAGCTAGCCGCCGGCCTATCCCCCACACATCTTCGCAGCTCATTCTTTGTAAAATAGCTTGGCGAGTTTGTTCGCTATTTATTACTGCTACACCATTAAAACCACTGAGCTTTTTAGCAGCATGGTTAGCGGCTTTTGCTAAAGTAGGGGTCGGGCCAAAACCAACACCTACAGGTAGCTTTGTTTCGCGCCATACTGTGCGCCTTATTGTATGACCGTATTCATGCCAGTCTTTAATTAATGATGTGTAGCCATCAAAGTGCAAAAACGATTCATCAATACTGTATATGTGCTGTGTATCGCAAAAGCGAGCGATGATATTCATCATTTTGTCGCTTAAATCAGCATAAAGCTCGTAATTGCTAGAGCGAATAACAACGTTGTTTTGCTCAAGTAAATGCTTAACTTTAAAGTACGGGCCAAATTTAGGAATATTTAAGCGCCGAGCAATAGGGCAAATAGCGCATACACAGCCATCGTTATTGGTAAGTACAACCACGGGTTTTGATCGAATAGCAGGGTCGAATACTTTTTCGGCACTGGCATAAAATGACACAGCATCAACTAAGGCATACATTTTAGTAACTCTGGGCTTTGCCTGTGCATTCTTATTGATAGCGTTACTACGCCTTCGAGCTGAAATTCGTCTGCAGAGGTTAGTTGTACAGGCTTATGTAAAGAAGAAGCTGAAAGCAGCCGTGCATTGGTTTTATCAAGCAGTTTGCATACAAAAAGACCATTTAAGTTAGCAACAATAACGTCACCATTTTCTGCAGGCTCTGCACGGTCGATAACTAATAAGTCCCCTTCAAAAATTCCGACTTCTTGCATAGAGTTGCCCGATGCTAGGCCAATAAAGGTAGCATTTGGGTGCTTTATTAAAAGCTCATCAAGGGTTACACCTAGCTCGGTGTACTGCGCTGCGGGCGATTCAAAACCACACACGCCTGCTTCTATATAAATGGGAATGACAAACATAACACAACCTAAAACGCATATACTGTATAAGTGTACAGTATATGCGTTTTGTGTAAGTTATGCCAAGAAATGTATAACCGATCAATCCATATTTTTGATCATTTGCTGTGCGATATCTAAAAAGTCTTTGATTTGCTGAGGTTTTAAGTTTTTACACATTTGATTATTTATTTTCTGCTCTGAGGCTAATAACTTATCAAAAAGAACTTTGCCTTGCTCTGTGAGCGACAAAATAAAGCAGCGCTTATCGTGCTCACTTGCCTGTTTATTTATTAAATTTAAGCCAATAAGATCTTTAATTAAACGTGCTATTTGCGCTTTGTCGCGCTGCGTTTTAGTAACAATATCGTTAGCCGTACAGTTATTTACGTTCGCGATAATATGTATGCAGCGTACGTGCATAGCATTTATACCAAGTTCGCCTGCGTTAATTGCTTCACGAATTGTGACGCGGTAATTTTGCATCAATTCAAACAGCGTATTTGATAAAGGTGTATTCATAAAACTCTCAATGTAGTTGACAAAGTCAATTAACTTGTTATAGTTGATTTTATCAACCAATGGGGCGTTGTGCAATGTCTGCTTTTATAGCAGCTAATTATTATACCAATCTGCTTATATATGGGGTTTATTTAATTTGTTAAATTGATCAAAGATTTATGCAAGTTGGTATTAAAGTCCAAGTTTTGTAAAACGAGGTAATGCATGGGTAAACAAATTCGCAAAGCTAACATATTAAGTACGCAGCAAATCACACCACACCTACAACGCATTGTTGTAGGCTCTGATGATTTTAACGACTTAACCTCACAGCACATTGGTAACTATGTAAAAGTACTGATCCCAAAAAATGGTGAAGTAGATTTTAACTTAAAAACAGCGTGTATGCGATCTTACACAATAAGGCATGTAGATGCACAAACAGGCGCGTTAACACTTGATTTTGTTATAAATATGCACCAAGGTCCGGCAACTGACTGGGCTAAAATTGCAAAAGTAGGTGATGAGGTAGGTATTGCAGGCCCAGGCCCTAAAAAGCTAGATAATTATGGGCATTCGCATTATGTGTTGCTAGGGGATTTAACATCGGTAAATGCAATAAAGGGGTATGCGCAGCAATTACCTTTAACTTCAAAAATTGATGCTTTTGTACATGCGCCCACTGAGCAAGACATTATTGATTTAGAAACAAGCCGCGATATTAATTGGCTTGTTACCGACAACGCTGACGAAGTGCTACTAAGCGCGCTTCAAAATTTGCACATTACAGCAGAGCCTCCCATTGTATTTATGGCATTGGAAGCTGGGCTTGTGCGTAAAGCAAAGACATTGTTAACAGAGCAATTTAATATACCACGCGGTAATATTGTTTCCTCAGGGTATTGGAAAAAAGGCGTGGATTCAGAAGGCTATAAAAAGCTGCGCCAACGTGATGCACAGCTTGCTTGAATACCTTAGAGCAAAATAACATATACCTATTTTGCTCTAATACCACTGCGTAACTTGAATTGACCTAATAGGAGACCCATTTAAGTGTTTTATGCTAATGATGTAATACATTGTTAGCATGCATTTTTAGGAGCTGCTATTTTGTTAAATTCCATTCCTTTTTCGTTATTAGAACTTGCCCCCATGATCAAAGGGGACAGCGTTACTAACACTCTTCATAAAAGTACTAAATACGCTCAACGTGCTGATGAGCTTGGCTTTAACCGTTTTTGGCTTGCTGAGCATCATAATATGCCAGGTATAATTTGTGCGGCCACTTCAATTTTGGTTGGTCACATTGCAGGTAATACCAAAAAGATACGCGTTGGGTCAGGCGGTATTATGCTGCCAAACCACTCCCCATTAGTTGTTGCTGAACAATTTGGTACATTAGAGAGCTTATATCCAGGGCGAATAGATTTAGGGCTAGGGCGTGCCCCAGGTAGCGATCCTGTAACGAGTCGTGCATTAAACAACGATATGAGCCGCGCAGAAAATTTCCCAGGTGAGGTAACTGAACTGCAAACATTGTTAGGTCCTTACAATGGTACGCATCCTATACGTGCTATACCGGGTGAAAACACAAACGTTCCGATTTGGTTATTAGGCTCGAGTTTATTTAGCGCGCAACTAGCGGCGCAAAAAGGGTTACCGTATGTATTTGCAGGGCATTTTGCACCGCGCTTTGTGCACGATGCAATAGCGTTGTATAAGCGCGAATTTAAAGCATCAAGCGTACTTGATAAGCCATACGTAATGCTTGCACTGCCTTTAGTGGCTGCAGATACCGACGATGAAGCGCAATATTTATCGACTACTTCTAAGCAACGTGTACTCGAACTTATACGCGGTAATGAGCTGTGGCTAAAACCGCCTGTTGAAAGCATGGACGGGTTGTGGAGCGAACAAGAACGCGCTCATGTAGAGAACTTTTTAAGTCTAAGCGTAGTAGGCGGACATGTAAGTATTAAACACAAGTTAGAGATGATAGCTAAACAGCTAGAAGTGGATGAGTTTATATTTACCAATGATGTATTCGATAGTGAAAAACGCCACCGTGCACTCGAAATTTTAATGGAAATAAAACACTAAAATATAGTTAGTTAAGCAAGCGTACACTCTGGGCTTGTTAATATACAGACATCATCAAAAGTTAAACTTTTTTAACTCATTTTATTAACTTTAAGTGATGTCTGTATTTGTTATTTAAATATTCAAAGTAAATTTGATTGCTATTTTTAGTAAATATTTTGCTTTATATACCGTTCTGTTTTTTCAATTGAACTGATTTAAACAATCAATTTTAAGATATCACTTTTGTTTTTTATAATGTAGCTATTAAACCAGACATCATAAAATTAAAGGCAGGTACACCGTGAACTCTCTAAACACCGCAACAGCTAATTCAGTTAACAAAACAGCGCAGCCAAAAGTTGCTCTGATTGCTGAAGGTGGCGGGCAGCGAGGGATATTCACAGCTGGCGTACTTGATGCTTGGTTAGAGCAAAGCTATGACCCTTTTGATTTATTCATTGGTACTTCAGCGGGTTCGCAAAACTTAACTAGCTACTTAGCGCGCCAAAAAGGCTACGCTAAACGCCTGATCAGAGGGCTTTCGCGTAATAAGCGTTTTTTTCAGCTTGGTCGTGGATTAGTGGGTAAGCATATAGTTGATTTAGATTGGTACTTTGACAAAACCACTGAAGTAAACAGAGCTATAGATTTCAAAACAGCGAAAACTAGTTTAGGTGAGCGTGAACTACTTATAACAGCCACAAATGCACGAGACAGAAAAGCTTATTACTTATCGCCTACAGGTGATAGTGGTCAATGGCGTGATTTGTTAAAGGCTTCTAGCGCACTTCCGTTTTTATACAAACAAGGTGTAAAGTTAACACCTTGGTTAAACGCAAAAGCAGCGAATGAAACACATATTGTTGAAGAGCAAGCACAGAGCGATTTTTATCTAGACGGCGGTTTAGCCGCTCCACTCCCCGTGCGTGAGGCTTACAACCGAGGTGCTCGTAAAATTGTTGTAATAAGAACGGTTGACGCTAATTTTCAAGCGCAATCTGCATGGGTACAAAAGCTAAGAACATTTGCTATAGCATCGGGCTATTGTCCAAAAACATTAGACTACTTAATACAGCACGAGAAGGCTTATTTAGATGAGCTTGAGTTTATTGCAAATCCACCAGATGATGTAGAAATAATCCAAATTTTTGCAAACGAAAAACTGCATAGCAAATTATTAGGTAGTTCTAATAACGATTTACGTTTTGATCATAAATTAGGCTTAGCTGCAGGTCGATCTTATTTAGCGCAGCAAAGCCAATTTGAGATCAGCAATACGCATAATTACTCACAAAGCGAGTATCGTTACAATTAAGCCAATCGGATACCCAAATCATGAATAATACTGCGACTTAAAGTTGCAGTATTATTCATTTAAATGCCTTTTATTTAAATGACACCCACCCTAATTTGTACATTTATTAACCCCTGGATTCTAATTGGAAGTGCCTTGTGAATACTTAAAACATTATAAATGGGTGTCATTTAAGTATTCTTTTAAATATTAAAAATAACCTAAGTTGATGAGAGAAATATGCTCGTTTCACTATTTAAAATACCGTCTATTTCTCTTACTTGCCTAAGTACTCCATCAAACTCACTTAAATTCGCGGCCTGTATCTCTGCTACCAAATCCCAAGCACCATTGGTAGTGTGCAATTTTGTAAGTTCGGGTATACCACGCATAGTTTTAATAACTTGAGAAGTTGATTTACCAATCACTTCCACCATCATAATTGCACGAACGGCTTCGGTTTCTATGTGTTCATGCACTCTTATAGTAAACCCCAAAATAGCGCCTGAACTCACTAATCGATCTAATCTATTTTGCACTGTCCCGCGTGACACATTTAAAGAACCGGCTAAAGCTGAAACCGAAGCGCGGCCGTCTTTTCGTAATTCAGCTATTAAAGCATTATCAAGAGAGTCATAAATATAAGGAGTCATAAATCAAACCTTTAAAAGAAGTTACTGACCAAAATACATAAATTGTACATAACTGGATAGCAAAATGATAAAAATTAGTACTATTTGTGTAATTAATTGCCATATTAAATGGCACGTAGCCTCGTTAAACTTGTTTTAAATTAACTAATACATTTATTCAAGAGGTTTCAGCATGAGTCATTTTATAGCACAGCCAAAACAAGGCGTTCCATTTGTTAGCGTTCAGGCAATGGTTAAGCTTATAAATAGCTTAGGGGTCGAAAACGTTTTGCTAGATCTAACACATAGATTAGAAACCGACTTTGCCCGTTGGACTGAGTTTGATAAGTCACCTCGCTATGCAGCACACTCACCAGAGGGTGTAATAGAGCTAATGCCAGTGAGTGATGGCCAAATGTTCAGCTGTAAATATGTAAATGGTCACCCAAAAAACAACTTTAGAGAACTTCAAACAGTCGCTGCATTTGGTATTTTAGCCGATGTAGATAGTGGCTATCCGGTTATGATAAGCGAAATGTGTTTACTAACAGCACTACGTACAGCCGCAACTTCTGCAATGGTAGCTAAATATTTAGCACCTAAAAACTCAACAACCCTTACTTTAATAGGCAACGGTGCTCAATCAGAGTTTCAGGCACTCGCTTTTAAAGCGGTACTAGGTATTACGCATATTCGTTTATACGATATAGATAAAAGCGCCTCTAAAAAAGCATTTGCTAATTTAAGTGCATGCGGGTTAAACGTAATTATTTGTAATAGTGTACAAGAGGCAGTAAAAGGGGTAGATATTATCACTACCTGTACTGCTGATAAAACTAACGCCACTATTTTAACAAATGACATGATCCCACAAGGTGTGCACATTAATGCCATAGGTGGCGATTGCCCAGGTAAAACAGAGTTAGATGCTAGATTGCTTGAGCGTGCTAATGTATTTGTTGAGTACGAGCCGCAAACTCGAATAGAGGGCGAAATTCAACAAATGAGTCCAAGCTTTACAGTAACTGAGTTTCATAACGTTATTAACAAGCAGTCGCTTGGGCGTACTAGCCAAGATGAATTAACCATTTTTGACGGTGTTGGCTTTGCGAGCGAAGACTTTACAGCACTGGTATTTATACGCGATGAGTTAATTAAAACGGGCGAGTTTGCTTTGCTTGATTTAATTACACAACAAGCGGACCCTCGTAATTTATTTTCAGTGCTTAGTGAGCAACCATTAGTAAAAGAGCACGTGGCATGAGCGAAGTAAACCAAGCCCCCAATGCTGTAGTGATGGTAAGGCCACATCACTTTACATCTAACCCACATACAATGCTCGATAACGCATTTCAAAGTGAATGCTTAGCACAAAATCAAAGTGAACAAGCATTTAAAGAAGTGACTAATGCCGTACAAATATTAAAAAATGAAGGGGTAAAAGTTCACCTTTTTGAAGATGAGCAAACACAGACTCCCGACTCTGTGTTTCCAAATAATTGGTTTTCTACTCATCAAAGTGGGGAATTAATAATCTACCCAATGTTTGTAGAAAACAGAAGGTTAGAATATCGAAAAGATATTATTGATTTTTTAACGGATCACTATAAAGTGACGGTTGTGACTGATTATGCGCATTTAGCGAAAGAAAATTCATTCCTAGAAGGCACGGGCTCACTGGTTCTCGATCATCAATATAAACTGGCTTATGCAGCAAAATCTAAAAGAACAACTCAATCGGTTGTTAATACAGTTTGTAATTTGCTCGCATTAAAACCCGTTATATTTAATGCATATGATGAAAAAGGTACAGCGGTATATCACACTAATGTATTAATGTGCGTTGCAACTGAGTTTGTAATGGTTGGCTTAAACATGGTGCCAAGTGAGGAGCGTAAAGCGCTAGTTACTCATTTTTTACAAAGCCACCACGAAGTAATTGATTTATCACTCGATCAAATTAATAACTTTTGTGGCAATGCAATTGAGCTACAAGGTAAAAATGGTCGTATTTTAGCCTTATCGCAAACTGCGTTTAATGCACTTACACCGGCACAAATAACAGTTATACAAAAAACGGCTAAGCTTGTGCCATTACCAATACCTACTATTGAGTCGGCTGGTGGCTCAGTTAGGTGCATGATTGCAGGAGTTCATTTGCAAAATAAATAATGTATAGTTTTAAGGCAGCTTAGCTGCCTTATTTGCA
>NZ_JACJDN010000350.1:0-4168 GCF_014163565.1 Pseudoalteromonas sp. SR45-5
CTTTACCAAATCAGCACCCTATTATTTTATGTAAAGCCACTTTAGAAGCTTAATAATAAGTTTGCTTTGTTTTAGTAGCATAACAATGCGAGGATTAAACGAGCCCGATACTAACGTATTTTTAGCATGGCTAAACGTTAAAAAACCTTCTATACCATGATAATGCCCCATTCCTGAATGGCCTACACCACCAAAAGGAGCATCGTCAGCAGTTACTTGCACTAAGGTATCGTTTATTGCCACAGTGCCACTGATTGTTTGCTTCATAATGTATTCTTGAGCGTGCTTATCTTGGCCTAAAATATAAAGCGCTAATGGGTGGTGATGAGCTTTAATATAGTCAATTGCGCTGTCGAGCTTTTCATAACTCATTATTGGCAGTATTGGACCAAATAACTCATCTTGCATAAGCTGCATTTCGTCAGTTACTTGAGTCACTAAATGCAGCCCCATACGATGCTTTTCTTCGTCTTGCTGATTGTGTTCAAGTGGCTTAATAATGTTTGCACCCAGTTCTTGGGCTTGCTCTAAGTAGGTTGCCAAACGTTTATAATGCGCATCGCTAATGATAGAAGTTAAGTTTTTACCTTCAACACCGTCTTTAAAATGCTTTTTATACAACTCGCATAATTGCTGAATAAGCTGATGCTCAAGCTCTTTGGGTACAAATACGTAGTCGGGAGCAACGCATATTTGCCCTGCGTTGGCCATTTTTCCAAACAGTAAAGCTTGCGCCGCTTTTTTAATATCGGCATTTTGCGTAATAATAACTGGCGATTTACCACCGAGTTCGAGCGTTACTGGTGTTAAATTACGACTCGCTGAAGCCATTACTAATTTACCAACGGCCGTTGAACCCGTAAATAATAAATGAGCAAATGGCAGTGATGAAAACTGTGCTGCAACATCACTCGCCCCTAGTATTATTTTACAATGAGCTTGCATGTCATCTTTAAATATTTTTTCGATAACGGCGTTTGTGTGAGGTGTAAACTCGCTTAATTTGAGCATCACTCTATTACCAGCAGCTATGGCGGTAAGCACAGGTACTAACGCTAACTGAATAGGGTAATTCCACGGTGCAATAATACCAACCACACCTTTAGGTTGGTAATTAACACTTACTTTTGAAGGCCACAAGCTTAAACCCACAGAGCGATTACTTGGCTTTGCCCATTTTGGTAGCTTTTTGATAATGTGCGCGAGTGTTTGAACCGTAGGCAATATATCGCCAAGTAGAGTATCGAAAGCGGTTCTGTAACCAAAGTCTTTTGAAGCAGCATCCACTAGCTCTTGCTCAAGTTCAACAATACGTACACGGAGTTTTTTTAATAAAACGAGACGTTTATCAATTGGCAAGTAAGGCGTTTCGAGAAAGCTTTTTCGCAATTCATCAAACTGGGGAATTAAAGGCATTGCCTGTGATGTCTCAGTGCTCAAAATAGGTTACTCAATTTTTAAAGTTATTAACGACTATAACCTTGTTCTGTTTTTCGAGCAATAACACTAATTATCTAAAAAAGAGCTTCTTGAGTACTACAAATAAGTATAAAGAGTAGTTTTGTTTAAAACTGTAAATATAAACAAAGCTACTCTGGAATAGGTTGGTTGGAACTAATTTAGTTCAGCTTTAAAAGCCAAATACTTGGGCTGCAATCGTCATTGTAACCAGCGTAATTAATACAATAGCCACAATGTTTAGCACAAAACCCGCTCTTATCATGTCGCGCATTTGAATTTGCCCTGAGCCAAACACAATAGCATTTGGTGGTGTCGCTACCGGCATCATAAACGCACAACTACACGCTATAGCTGCAGGAATAACCCAAACCAATGGTGAACCTGTTATAGACTCTGCAACGGGCCCTAACAAAGGAAGAAAGCCAGCTGCAGTTGCTGTATTGCTTGTGATCTCAGTTAAAAACGTAATTAATGCCACAACAACAAGTACACTCATAACAAGTGGAATAGTGCTGGCGCCTTCAATTAGGTGAGCAATAAATTCAGCAAGCCCTGATGACTTAATTTGAGATGCAAGTGTAAGCCCGCCACCAAATAATAATAAAACGCCCCACGGCACTTTAGCTGCGCTTTCCCAATCAAGGATACGCTCATCTTTGCCTTTATTCGCTGGCATTACAAACAACAGCAATGCCGCTGCAATTGCAATAGTAGTATCTGAAATATTAAGACCTGTTATATCACCTAATAAAGGTCTAAATATCCAACACAGTGCTGCTAAAACAAACACAAATAACACGCCTTTTTCGGCGCGCTGCATTATACCTAGGCTTTTTAACTGCGTTGAAAACACCGCTTTTGTATCAATTTTTTGATCGTTTTTAATATTAGCATCTACTTTATACGCAAATTTAGTAAGCCAAACCCAGCTAATAATTAGCATGCCTAAAGACAGTGGTACGCCTACAATCATCCATTGCGCAAAGCCAATTTCTATTTGGTAACTATCTGACAAGTAAGCAGCCATTAAAGCATTAGGCGGAGTACCGATTAAGGTAGCAATACCACCAATACTTGCACCATAAGCGATTGATAACAGTAAAGCCTTACCAAAACCTTCATTACTCGGGTCTGATTGCTTAACTAAATTAGTAATTGAAAGCGCAATAGGCAGCATCATTACAGCTGTTGCGGTATTAGACATCCACATCGACAAAAATGCGGTTACCAGCATCATGGCTAAAATTTGCAAGCTTGGCTTTTTACCCGCATATAACATGGTGCTTAGCGCAATACGTTTATGTAACCCCCAACGCTCCATAGCAATAGAAATTAAAAAACCACCTAAAAATAAAAATATTAGCGGGTGCGCATACGGGGCAGCCACGCTTTTAATTGCTGCTATATCAGCCAGTGGTGATATTACCAGAGGGAGCAAAGCAGTTGCTGGAATTGGTACTACTTCGCTCACCCACCACGATGCCATCCAAAATGCTAAACCTGCGGTTTTAAATGCCGCTACAGACATACCCGTTGGTGGATCGAGTAAACATGTTAATAGCATTACTACAGGGCCTAGTATCAAAAAAAGCCATTGGAAATTTCTTTTCTTATCTGGTTTTTGCGTGAGTATATTATCTGTCATGGCAGGCCTCTAAAATTTGTATTTAAGACCAAGCGCAACACTGCTGTCGTCTTGTTCTTCTAAATTAAGGTCGGTGTATAAAAGGTAAGCAGTTGTTTGCTTGTCAAATACATAGTCAAGGCCCGTAGTCCATTGTGTTGCCTCAGAAGTTTGACGAAGTAAAGAGTCATCTTTAGCAAACTGTAATTTAGGTACCCATTTATCAAGCGTATAGCTTGCACTTAACACATAACCGTTACCTGATTTTATACCATCTGTTGATTCAGAATGCTGATATAGTGCACCAAGCTGTAATTGTTCAAATTTATAGGCTGCTGCTATTCGGCTCGCATTAATATTATTAAGAGAATCAACATGGCTTAATGATAAGTAATATGAGGTGTTTTTTAAGCTACGATCACCATAAATAAAAGTTGCTGCAAATCCAGCTTCGTTATCTTTGTTGTCGTCTTTTGGAGCATAAGTAAACGAAAATTGCGTATTATGCCAATACTTAGAAGTGTATGTTAGCGTATCACCAAGTCTATCTTGTCCTGCAATAACTTGAGCTATGTCACCTTGGGTTTCATTAAAGTTATCAACTTTGCCCTCAGAGTATTTAAAGCGAGTATCATTTCTTCCCACTACAAGCTCGCCAAATTGACCTTTTAAACCAAGGTATGTATTCCTTGCACTAAATGGCTCTTCGGTGTCATCTTGCTCAAAGCCTTTTACTTGCACTTCGTATTTAAAAACAACGTTTAAATATTCATTTAATTTGTGTTGCCCTTGAATACCTATACGCGAAAATGGCGCTTCAATCTGCGTGCCTTCTTCTGCGTAACGCATAATACCCGTATCTGTATTAGCAATTTGCACTTCGGCTTTACCATAAACATCATATTCAGTAGCGCAAGCCGTGTACGAGTAAAAAGCAAAGCTACTTATTGAGGTGAGTAAAATAGTAGAGTGTGTAAACTTTATCATTATGTGTCCTAATTATTAGAATCTACTTGTTGTCAGACCTAATAAGGCAACTTTACTGCCAATGGTAAAATACTTTTATATTTCAGATGGTTAATG
>NZ_JACJDN010000351.1:0-4167 GCF_014163565.1 Pseudoalteromonas sp. SR45-5
TTTAGCCGCTCTATCTTCAAGTCTGATTTTATCGCGAGTAATTTCTACAACTTTCGGAGCGCCATGAGCATCAACACCTTTTAAATACTGTAGACGTACTTTAGTCCCTTTAGGACCTTTAATTAAATCAACTACGTCATCTAAACGCCAGCCAATTACATCTACAAACTCTTCGCCATCTTGAGCAACACCAATAATGCGATCATCAGCTTTAATTTGATCTGTTTTATCTGCAGGGCCTCCCGGCACTAAGCTGCGAATAACGGTGTAATCTTCATCAGGGCTTAATACGGCACCAATGCCCTCAAGCTCTAAGTCCATATCCATTTTGAATTGCTCTGCACGACGTGGCGATAAATAAGACGTATGCGCCTCAATACTGCGTGCTAGCGAATTCATAACAATTTGAAAAGCATCTTCTGAATTTGATTGTACTAAACGTTTTTCTGCATTTTTGTAGCGTTTGGTCAGCACCTCTTTAATGCCTTCCCAATCTTTACCCGTCATTTTTAAACGCAGTGCGTCGTACTTTACACGCTCACGCCAAATTTCATCAAGCTCAGCTTGTGACGCAGGCCATGCTGAATCTTCACGGTCAAAAAAGTATTCATCCTCTTTATCAAACGTCATCTCTTTTTCAAGCAGAGTAAGTGAATACTCGTAACGTTCAAAACGGCGTTTAAGACTTAAGTTAAAAATATCAAACGTAAAGTCTAATTTACCGGTAGTAATAGCGTTATCAAAGTCATCACGATATTGCTCAAATGAGGCTATATCGCTGGCTAAGAAAACGCTTTTATTAAAATCAAGGGATTCGATATAACGATCGTACACTTTACTAGAAAGCTCATCGTTAAATTGAACCGGTGTATAGTGTGAACGAGCAAATAAGCTAGCCACTCGTTTGCTAGCAGTACCATGTTGACTCTCTTGCTTGAGCTGGGGTAAATCGTCAATAGTGACGGCTTCTACAGCAGCAAATAATGAACCTGAAAACAGGGCAGCAACTAACGGAATGAGCGTAAACTTTTTACTCATACACAACTCCTTAATTTATTTACAACTTAAACAATGTATAAGCTGTCAGCTTTGGTTTTAACTTGCATACCTGTTACTAACTCAACATGAACATCATCTTTGTTCACTTCAGTTATTACTGCATTTACAAGTGCTTGGCCAAGTTTAACCTTAACCTTATTATTAACCTTGACCTCAGTTGCTGGCAAAGGTTCAATTTTTCCTGAACGCTTAGCCGGCGCTGCTTTAGCAGGTTTGTTAGCTGCAGGAGCGTTTTTATCGCCTGGTTTGCTAGCATGAGCTGGTTTTTTCTTGAAAGATTTAGAATCAGAATCTTGGCGAGGACGCTGTTGTTTTTTGCGTTTAGCCATTTTAGCGCGGCTTTCTTCCAATGCTTTTTGTGCATGGTCGATATGCTCTTGCTCAACTTTTTCACCTTGATTACCATCAAGATCAATACGAAACTCTGACTTGGTCACAGCTTCTAAATAACGCCAGTTAGACGTGTATTTTCTAAGCGCTTGACGAACTTGAGTCTTACTTACTTTTTCAGACCCTTCAATACGCTCAGCAATATCTTTAAAAATACCTACTTTAAGCGGCTTGATGCCATCTTTTTGTTTAAAACATTGTGGGAATTCTTGATATAAAAATTCCAACACTTCATTAATATCTTTTAGCTTGTTTGTGGTTTCCATTTTAGAACCTATTTTTCACATCTTTTCATCAAGGGACGAATCGACGTAGTGTGTTACCCAGTCGACCAACTCTTCGAAATCGGCTTCTATAACAGCCATATCACCTCGAAGGTGTTCCCAAATACCATTTATTGTTTCATCAATAAATTCACATTCTGAATCATCTGGAAGACGATCCCATGCAATATGAATCAAATCATTGAGCGTTTCCGCTACATGTTCTTCTTCGCCTTCCCAATCGCCAACATCTTGTACAGCAAATAGGTAGTCTTGAACATTTAGCAAATCTTTCATTACAAGCTCGCCTCTAAGCATTTTACTAATGCTTCTAGACCGGCTTTATCGTCAGCATCAAATCGACCAATACTCGGACTATCAATGTCTAGTACAGCAAATACTTTACCATGTTTCATGATAGGTACAACCACTTCAGAATTAGACGCTGCATCACAGGCTATGTGGCCGTCAAAAGCGTGAACATCTTCAATTAATTGTGTTTCTACGGTTGCCGCAGCAGTTCCGCATACACCCTTTCCTACTGGAATACGAATGCATGCAGGATTACCTTGAAACGGACCAAGTACTAATTCAGTAGGAGAATCCATAAAGTAAAAGCCCGCCCAATTCACATCCTCTAAAGAGGTAAATAACAGCGCGCTTATGTTTGCCATATTGGCAATTACATTGGATTCACCAGCTATCAGCGATTCAGTTTGCTTAACTAATGACTGGTAAAAATCGTGCTTTTGCATACCAAACTACTTCTTATTAAACATACAGTAGCTAAAGGTACTCTTTGTCGTGAAAAATTGGAACCTTTTGGAGGTAAAAAAAAGGAAATCACACCGTTTATCAGTGCGCTTGGTTAATAATGCTGCGATTATTTTTTTGCCGTTTTACGAAGACCAAACAAAAACAGCCCTGCAGCGAATGCTGACATTACACTATTGATCAAAAATATCTCGCCAGTTGTGGCACTTAATAAGTAACTAAATATCGCTCCGCCTAGTAATCCAAGAGTTAATACCCCTGAATAATTAACTTTAGAATACTTAAACATGAGTAAATACCCAGGCACAACAAAAGCAGCCATTGTTAAGCCTACTATGTGTGCATTTGATATAGCAGTCATTAATAAGGTAAGAAATATTGATACAAACTCGCCTTCAAGCGTAAGTGAGTAATAAACACCAAGTAAACTGCCTACAATAACAGGCGATAATAACGAAAGCCCTACGCTTTTTGCTAGCTGATGTTTCATTTAAAATCCTTAATACACAAATCTAAATTCTATGTATAAAGCATGCACCAAGATCTAAAGGTTAGAAACAGAGACTATGGTCGTAATTTATGATTAAAAATAAACCTTATTGCAGTATGAGCCTATTACTTTATTAATAGGCTCATAAGTTTGGGTCACACTTATCAAAATGCTTATAACTTAGCTATTTTATTTGATAACTCAAAATGGCTAGATGTTACTATTTCCTCAAGCACTGCCACCCTTTTGCTCAACATCGCTGTTTGTTCCTCTAATTTTGTTATCTTTTTATTATTATTTAGTCCTTTAAATTTTGCGTGCGCTGCCATTATTGTAGTTTTATAGGTGAAATAACGTTTAGTAATAGTAAGAATCAAAAAGGGTGAGCTAAATATAATTATTACAATAAATAATTCTAGCATGGTCGTTTCCCACTCAGTTTAAGTTAGCTTGTTGCGTGTAAAGGCCATTTTTAGTGCATTGAAATAATTTTGATAATGTAACTTCGCGCTGCTTTCCTCGTCGAATTAGCATCTCAACATACACAATACTTAACACAATGGCTGTTGCTTTAAATAAGTTACCTTGTAGATCACCTACTGCGCCACCCGACATACCAAATATTCCGTAAGCTGCATTCATAAAAATATGCATCCACATAGGAAACCAAATACGATAACCACATTCACAATATAGCCACGCAAACCATGTACCTGCTACAGTAGTGATTGCAACCGCCATCAAAGCAGAAATCGCATCATTGCCTTGATAAATATGGCCCAGACCAAATATTACTGAACTAATTAATGCCGCAGGCACAAAGCCCCATCTACAATATTTAAATAAAACACCAAACAATGCAGCCCTAAAAATTAGCTCTTCAAAAAACCCCGCATAAACTGAGCCAGTTATTATTGCTGGTATTGATAGGTTAAGTTCATCACTCAAAAATCCATAACCTATTGCCATTGGAATACAACAAATAATTGCTGCGAGTGCATAGTTAATAAAACCAGAGGAATTAAGCCCTATAGATTCAAAAGGCTTACTTTGTTTAAACAAAATAATAGCCGCAATAACTAACGGTCCATATAAAAAAATATATTTAGCGGGGGTAAATAAAATGCCAGTTAGATTATCAAGTTCAGACAACCAGCTAGACCAACCTTCTCCCCAAAACTGCCTCATTAC
>NZ_JACJDN010000352.1:0-4146 GCF_014163565.1 Pseudoalteromonas sp. SR45-5
TATTTACATGCATATGCGTTAAGCTTTTTATGGCAAGGTGAACAAATACAGCTAACTTTATTACCCGATAGTGGTGATGAGTATTTGGCGTTAATTAAACATCAAGATTTTCAAGCATGGCAATCGCCATGGCAACTGGATTGGTAAATGAGCGAAAAAGTTACAGATATACGTTTTGGTGGTATTAAACGTTTATATGGTCATCAACAGTTTGATTGGCTTCAAGAAGCACATTTTTGTGTAGTAGGTATTGGTGGTGTAGGAAGCTGGACAGCAGAAGCACTTGCGCGTACTGGTGTTGGTAAAATAACACTTATAGATTTGGATGATATTTGCGCCACTAACGTAAATAGGCAAATTCATGCGTTAACGGGCACTATTGGTCAAGCTAAAGTCGATGCAATGAAAGCGCGCTGCGAGCTTATTAACCCAGAATGCCAAATTAGTGTAATAGATGACTTTATTACGCTTGATAATATTCAAGAGCATATTCAAGGTTTTGATTATGTAATTGATTGTATTGATGCAGTTAAAGAAAAAGCAGCATTAATTGCTCACTGTAAACGTAATAAACTACCTATAATTACAACTGGTGGTGCTGGCGGGCAAACAGATCCTAGCCAAATAACTTTTGGTGATGTAGCTAAAACTACGCAAGACCCATTACTTGCAAAGGTGCGCTATATTTTGCGTAAGCAATATAATTTTAGTAATAATCCTAAACGTAAGTTTAATATTGATTGTGTTTACTCAACAGAGCAATTGGTTTACCCAGGAAGCGATGGCAGCGTATGTCATGCTAAGCAAAGTGCTGATGGCACAATGAATATGGACTGTAATAATGGTTTTGGCTCTGTGACTATGATCACAGGAAGCTTTGGTTTTTTTGTTGCTGCAAAAGCGGTGCGTAAATATCTAGATAAAAAACAACGCTCACAAGCTTAGTTTTCGTTAACTAAGCTTGTGTTGTGCCATGGTTTGTATCTTATCAACCATGGCTTTAATACCATTACCACGTGATGCGCTTAAGTGGCTTATAAGGCCGAGCTTTTCAAATTCTTCATACGCATTTTTATTCACTACCTGTTCTGGTGTAAGCCCGTTGTAAAGCGCTAAAATAATGGCTAATAATCCTTTTACTATACGAGTATCAGAGTCACCTATTACAACAAGTGTATTTTCGGTTAAGTCAAATTCAACGAACATCCATACTTTGCTTTCACAGCCTGGTACAAGTGCATCATCAGTTTTCAAAACATCAGCTAAAGCCGGTAACGTTTTTCCTAAAAGCATTATCTCACGATATTTTTGCTGCCAAGCGGTCGCATTTTTTATAGATTCTGTGACTTTTTTAAACGTATTTGTCATGAGTTATCCTAATTAATTCTATTAAACTGGCGTTCAATCTAATAAAGCGATACATTTTTTAAGTGAATCAATGAATATATCTACATCTTTGTAGGTATTATAAAAAGAAAAACTCGCTCTTAACGTTCCATTAAGCCCTAAATGTGTCATTAATGGTTGCGTACAATGGTGTCCACTTCTGACTGCAACCCCATATCCGTCAAGTAAAGTTGCCAAATCATAAGGATGTTCATCTTTAAAATTAAAACAGAGTGTACCAATATTGTCAGATAGGTTGCTGAATATGGTAATGCCATCCACCTTTACCAATTTTTGTGCCGCGTAACTAAACAATTCTTGTTCATATTGCTGTATTTGCACGTGATCTAATTCATTTAAATAGTCTAATGCGGCACCAAAGCCTAAAACTCCAGAAATATTTGGTGTGCCAGTTTCAAATTTTGCAGGCGCAGGGCGATAAGTGCTATGAGTTAAGTAAACTTTATCGATCATTTCACCGCCGGATTGGTAAATATCTAGCGTATTTAGCTCTTCATATTGGCCATAAAGTACACCTAAGCCTGTTGGACCGAGCATTTTATGGCTTGAGCAAACATAAAAGTCACAGTTTAATTCACGTAAATCGGGTTTTAAATGCAGTGCACCTTGGGCTCCGTCCACTAAAACAAGCGAATTCACCTCTTTTGCAGCTACAATTAGTGGCTTTAAATCAGTGATATTACCCAGTGTGTTCGATGCTTGTGTAATAGCTAATAAGGCAGGTTTTGTTTCTTTTATAAATTCACAGCATTGTTGGGTGTTTAGCGTGCCATTATTATTTAGCGGCAGAGAGACTAATTTAGCTCCCGTCTGTTGGCTTACTAGTTGCCAAGGCACTATGTTTGCGTGATGCTCAAGCGGAGATATTATTATGGTATGACTTTCATCTAAACGCTTTTTTAAGCCGTTAGCGACCAAATTTATGGCTTCTGTAGCACCTTTAGTCCATACAATCTCTTTACTTAAGACATTGAAAAACCTTGCAGCTTTATCCCGGACTTGTTCATAAGAATAAGTGGCCTGTTCGCTAAGTGTATGGCGTCCACGGTGTACATTTGCATTTTGAGACGTATAAAACTCAGTAATTGTATCTATAACTGATTGAGGCTTTTGTGAGGTTGCTGCTGAGTCTAAATAAACAAGCGGGCAGCCGTTTATTGTTTGATTTAATGTCGGGAAGTCTTTTCTAATTTTATTTATATCAAACTTTAAAGTAGGCATAGCTCATCTACATAGTGTTTTTAAGGCAGGGATTGTAATCGGTTTATGATAATTCTCAAGTGCTGTTAATAAAAAAAGGCCGCAAAATGCGGCCTTTTAAACTAACCAGCGCTAATTAACGCTTGTCAGTTGATACGTAGTCACGTTGAGTGTAACCAGTATACATTTGGCGAGGACGGCTGATCTTATGACCAGGTTGAGATAGCATCTCATCCCAGTGAGTGATCCAACCAACAGTACGTGCCATTGCAAAAATTACAGTGAACATGCTTGTTGGAATACCAATCGCTTTTAAGATAATACCAGAGTAGAAATCTACGTTAGGGTATAGTTTCTTCTCTACAAAGTACGGGTCTTCAAGGGCAATTTGCTCAAGCTTCATAGCAATATCAAGAAGTGGATCTTGGATATTTAGCTCAGCTAAAACTTCATGACACGTTTGACGCATTACTGTAGCACGTGGGTCGAAGTTTTTGTAAACGCGGTGACCAAAGCCCATAAGGCGGAATGGGTCAGCTTTGTCTTTAGCTTTAGCAACGTATTCATCAATACGGTCCACAGAGCCAATCTCTTCTAACATGTTTAAACATGCTTCGTTAGCGCCGCCGTGAGCAGGTCCCCATAAAGAAGCAATACCAGCTGCAATACATGCATACGGGTTAGCACCTGATGAACCAGCAAGACGAACTGTTGAAGTCGATGCATTTTGCTCATGATCTGCATGAAGCATAAAGATTTTGTCCATAGCTTTAGCAGTTACAGGGTTAACTTTATATTCTTCAGCAGGTACAGAGAACATCATGTGTAAGAAGTTTTCTGCGTAGCTTAAATCGTTACGTGGGTATACAAACGGTTGGCCGATGTTTGTTTTATAAGCCATTGCAGCAATAGTTGGTAACTTAGCAACTAGCTTAACTGCACTTGTTTTACGTTGTTCTGCATCAGTAATATCAAGGTCTTCATGATAAAAAGATGATAATGCACCCACTACGCCACAAAGCATTGCCATTGGGTGAGCGTCAAATCGGAAACCTTGGAAAAAGTTAGCAATTTTCTCGTCAAGCATAGTACTTGTAGTGATTTCATTCTTAAAAACTTCGTATTGTTCTTTAGAAGGTAACTCACCATTTAAAAGTAAGTAGCAAAGCTCAATATAGTTAGAATCTTCAGCTAATTGCTCAATTGGGTAACCACGGTGAAGTAGTACACCTTTACCACCATCAATATAGGTGATTGCAGATTCACAAGAACCAGTCGACATGAAACCTGGGTCATAAGTAAAGTGACCATGTGAACCTAACGTACGTACGTCGATTACATCTTGGCCAGCAGTGCCTTGATAAATTGGAAGTTCGATTGGATCTAGTCCATCAATATGGACTGTGGCTTTTTTATCTGCCATCGCTATGTATCTCCTATTAAGATATCTATTCTGATTTTTAGATTTTAAAGTTCTGAAATCTGTTTTAAGCACATCTTCGCATTTTAACGTGAAAGAGGGGGTTAAAGTCAATTTTT
>NZ_JACJDN010000353.1:0-4135 GCF_014163565.1 Pseudoalteromonas sp. SR45-5
ATCAGGTTTAAATTATAAAATTGGATATAAACACGATGAAAAAAGATTTTACATTTAATATTAAGAGCGTTTCACTCGACGAAAATTATCATCCATCAACTAATACGCGTATCACAACCAACTTTGCTAATTTAGCCAGAGGTGAATACCGCAAAGCAAACTTGCGTAACGCCTTAAACATGATTAACAACCGTTTTAATGCCCTAGCCCACTGGGATAACACCAAAGGTGAGCGTTATGCTGTAGAGCTTGAAATTGTCTCTGTTGAGATAGGTATTGAAGACGGCGGCGAAAGCTTCCCATCAATAGAAATATTAAAAACAAATATTGTTGATCATAAAACAAATAAGCGCATTGAAGGCATTGTAGGAAACAATTTTTCATCGTATGTGCGCGACTACGACTTTAGCGTACTCCTACAAGAGCACAATAAAGGCAAGCCTCAATTTAGTATTCCTGATGACTTTGGAGTTTTACATGGCAAGCTATTTCAGTCATTCGTAAATTCGGATACATACAAACAAAACTTTAAAAAACCACCGGTTATATGCCTAAGTGTGTCAGATAACAAAACCTACACCCGCACCGAAAACCAACACCCGGTACTTGGCGTTGAATACGAACCAAATGAATCGTCTTTAACTGAGCAATACTTCAAAAAAATGGGCTTGCAGGTACGTTACTTTATGCCGCCAAATAGTGCAGCGCCTTTAGCATTGTTTTTCTTTGGTGATTTACTTAATGATTACAGCAATCTTGAGCTTATAAGCACCATTAGTACGATGGAAACGTTTCAAAAAATCTACAGACCAGAGATTTATAATGCCAACGCAACAGCGGGTAAATCATATAAACCAAACTTAAAAAACTTGGACCACTCACTAACGCAAATTGTGTATGACCGAGAAGAGCGCGGCAAGTTAGCAAACGAGCAAGGCAAGTTTGCGCAAGAGCATTTTATCAAGCCGTACCAAAGAGTTCTTGAGCAATTCTCTACTAGCTATCTGTCATAACAACTAATAGTAACAAGCAGTAATAACGCGCTTAACAATACGTTTAATAATTAACTAAAATATACGGCATTATTTATTATGAAAAAATTACTACCTACATCTACCGCTGGCAGTTTACCTAAGCCTTTATGGCTTGCAGAGCCAGAAACACTTTGGTCACCTTGGAAATTACAAGGTGATGAATTAACCCAAGGCAAACACGACGCCCTACGCTTGTCATTATTCGACCAACAACAAGCAGGCATTGATATTGTTAGCGATGGCGAGCAAACAAGGCAGCATTTTGTAACTACATTTATAGAGCACCTAAATGGCGTTGACTTTGAAAAACGTAAAACAGTAAAAATTCGTGACCGATACGATGCAAGCGTACCCACTGTTGTTGGCCCTGTGAGCCGCCAAAAGTCAGTGTTTGTTGAAGACGCTAAATTTTTACGCCAGCAAACCAAGCAACCAATAAAATGGGCATTGCCAGGCCCAATGACAATGATTGACACGCTTTACGACGATCATTATAAAAGCCGCGAAAAACTAGCGTGGGAATTTGCCATAATTCTAAATCAAGAAGCAAAAGAGTTAGAAGCCGCCGGCGTTAATATTATTCAATTTGACGAGCCCGCGTTTAATGTATTTTTTGATGAAGTAAACGACTGGGGAATTGCCTGTTTAGAGCGCTCAATTGAAGGGCTCAAATGCGAAACCGCCGTGCATATTTGCTATGGCTACGGCATTAAAGCCAATACAGATTGGAAAAAAACACTAGGAAGCGAATGGCGCCAGTACGAAGAAGCATTCCCTAAGCTTCAGCAATCTAATATCGATATTATCTCATTAGAGTGCCATAACTCACATGTACCAATGGATTTACTAGAACTCATTCGCGGTAAAAAAGTAATGGTAGGCGCTATTGATGTAGCAAATCATACTATCGAAACGCCAGAAGAAGTAGCTAATACGCTACGTAAAGCACTCCAATTTGTAGATGCCGACAAACTCTACCCATGTACAAACTGCGGCATGGCTCCACTACCTCACCATATAGCTAACGGCAAATTAAATGCCTTGAGCGCAGGGGCAGAAATTATAAGAAAAGAATTACTAAAAGAGAATTAGAAAAGTAGCTATAAAATACAGATTGTAAACAATAACAGCTGTTGCACCATGCCATAGTAAAATCCATAAACATGGTGCGTTAGTTAAAATCTACTAACAAAATTTAGGTTAGATATTTAATTTTTTTATTAAAAAGCTCTAACCTATTTTTTGAAAAATCGATAACTGCTTGGTATTGAGTAAAAAAGGGAGAGCCTAACAAACCATGTACTCCCTTTTCACCACCCGCTACCTGAACATGGTCAAGATTAAGTGACACAAAGTCAGGACTTTCAAACAAGGCATTTCCAAACTCTATTGAATGAACTTCTATATCACCCATAGCGTGATCCGAAGTGCCCAAGCCTGCTGCATTCTCAACATTGAGTGTTTCTTCAATGCTTAACTCACTTAGGCATCCCCTGTCTAAAACTGACGTTCCAGCGCCAGTATCTAAAATAAAACGTAACAATTTACCGTTAATTTTAGCTTCAACAATTTGGTGGCCTGTTTCTGATATTTCAAACTCAATTACGGTTTTGTTCTCAAATAAATTCATATACGTTCCTTGTTATAGAGTTTTTAAAATATTACTTACTATTTTCAGCTTCCCACAATTAATAGCCAAATTTTACTAGTCGCCCACCTCAGCGCGTTTTGTTAGGTAACGTTTATCACCTGAGGCTCAATATTTGTTAAAACATGAATGATTTCATTTGTAGTCATTACTGAATAATGAAACAGCTTATTGTTGTTTAAACTGAAAGTATTCGTTTTAGTTTGAGCATACTCCAATAAGCTTGAATCAGAATACACGCCGATTACGCCCGAATCACGGTTTTGATGATAGTCATGAAAATGGCTACTTTCATCATAAGCTTCAAATAAAACGGTATTTGTAAACACAACCATAAACCTTACGGGATCATCGCCTTTTATATAAGTTTTAAGGTTCAGTGTTAGTAACCCATCAACATACGATAATTTGTCTAAGCTCCAGTCTTGGTAATTATTTGTGACTTCATCGATGGCAGTATTCATTTAATTACCTAACGAGCCTGTAGATTAACTCGTTTCTATTTGTTTTTATTGATAAACAAACCATAGCTGAGTTCCTATTTTGGTTCAATTGATTACTGTATTTTTACGCAGAATATAAAGAAGTGTTTGCTGTTGGTTTTAATTGGCGTTTTGAAAAGGATTACTGGTGTTTATGTGCAAAATTTAGGATGAGTGCCTTTGTTATTTCCTCTAAGAAAAGAACTAGATAAGTAAAGTCGCGTCTAAATCTACATACGCCCTACGATGTATCAACTTACCTAACGACATTGAAAAGTAAGGGATCACCGCTGTTAAAATTTGCGGTGGAAAGAGAACTTTAGCGCTTGCTGCCCACCTCAGGACATTTTGTTGTATGTACATTAATTCAAGTCTATTTCAGGGTGTTCTTTAATCCCGTACATTTTTTCCATTATTTTTAAGTAAAAATCTAAAGAGGGCATATTCATTTCTTCACGCCGTATATCTACATTAGTTTCATCTTCTATAGGGCTAAACACAACTTTACCTTCACTCACGTCAGCTTGAGTACCATAGATTTGTTTCTTTCCTTGTGCAATAAGAACTCTATCAGTTAAAAGAGCAACTTGTTGTCCGCTAACACCTTCGCCATTCAAATATGATTGCTTTAAATAAGGAAGCATTTTTACTTTAAATGCAACATCAGGTGAATGCTGGATGACTAAAAATGCTGCTCCAACTCCTTTAACTCCGACTAAATCTCTTGTTAACCAATGATGCTTTTTAATGATAGCTTTAAGTTTTCCTGTATTACTTTCATCTATTTTCATCATTTGTTCTAGGAGTGCTTTAGGCGGGTTTTGCCACCCAGCTTCTCCTATTTTGTTTCGAATATGCTGATCTTCAATTTCCATTTCAATTAGTTCTTTTTGCAGAGGAAGGTTAATTTCGGCAAAAGAATGAAGAGGTATTATCAACAGTAAAAATAGGTAACGCATCAACTAAACCCT
>NZ_JACJDN010000354.1:0-4128 GCF_014163565.1 Pseudoalteromonas sp. SR45-5
GCTTTAGCTGGTCAAAATGCATTAGATCAAAACGCTGTTGATAAAGTGATGCTAGATTTAGATGGTACCGAAAATAAAGAAAAATTAGGTGCAAACGCAATCTTAGCTGTATCACTAGCAACTGCGAAAGCAGCTGCACAGTCTAAAAAAGTTGAGCTTTATGAACATATTGCTGACTTAAATGGCACACCAGGTGTTTACTCTATGCCACTTCCAATGATGAACATCATCAATGGTGGTGAGCACGCAGATAACTCTGTAGATATTCAAGAATTCATGATCCAACCTGTTGGCGCTAAAAACTTCCGCGAAGGCCTACGTATGGGCGCTGAAGTATTCCACAGCCTTGCTAAAGTGCTTAAAGCTGATGGTCATTCAACAGCGGTTGGCGATGAAGGTGGTTTTGCACCTAACCTTGCATCTAACGAAGCGGCTCTTGCTGCAATCAAAGTAGCTGTTGCAAACGCAGGTTACGAGCTAGGTAAAGATATTACTTTAGCGATGGATTGTGCTGCATCTGAGTTTTACGACAAAGAAGCAAACATCTACGATCTTAAAGGTGAAGGTAAAAAATTCACTTCTGAAGAATTTAACTTCTTCTTACAAGATCTTACTAATCAGTACCCAATCGTTTCTATTGAAGATGGTCTTGATGAGTCTGATTGGGATGGCTTTGCACACCAAACTAAACTAATGGGTGATAAAATCCAATTAGTAGGTGATGATTTATTTGTAACTAACACGAAGATTTTAAAACGTGGTATCGACAACGGTATTGCTAACTCAATCTTAATTAAGTTTAACCAAATCGGTTCTTTAACTGAAACTTTAGCTGCAATCAAAATGGCTAAAGATGCTGGTTTTACTGTTGTTATTTCTCACCGTTCTGGT
The DNA here is from genome assembly GCF_014163565.1 of Pseudoalteromonas sp. SR45-5. Classification (NCBI taxonomy): domain Bacteria; kingdom Pseudomonadati; phylum Pseudomonadota; class Gammaproteobacteria; order Alteromonadales; family Pseudoalteromonadaceae; genus Pseudoalteromonas; species Pseudoalteromonas sp. SR45-5. The sequence goes on from NZ_JACJDN010000354.1 coordinate 892, forward strand.
GAAACTGAAGATTCAACAATTGCTGATTTAGCAGTGGGTACTGCTGCAGGTCAAATCAAAACAGGTTCATTGAGCCGTTCTGACCGTGTTGCAAAGTACAACCAATTGCTACGTATTGAAGAGCAATTAGGTGATAAAGCACCGTACAACGGTCTTAAAGAAGTTAAAGGTCAGTAATTCTATTTTACATAGAATATAACTTTTAATTTTAGATGATAAAATCCTCGCCTATGCGGGGATTTTTTATGCCTGATACTTTTTCCAAAGAGATGAAAATAAATTGTATGCTTTAAGCTTGTTGATGTACGCAGCACTAAAGAGTGGAGCACAAAAGTATAACGCTTTACTCATGCTTTAACTTCTTACGCACTCATAGCTGAAACTGCTGCTTTAAAATATCACCTGTAAAACTGGTTTTTAAATAAAAACCACGGGGTAGGGTTTTAATTATTTGCCCATTTGGGCCAATAGCATCAGTGACTATTTTACTATGAGCAGCTTTGGGGCGTATTTGCATAGCATCGCCTAAATGGCCTGATATTTCGTCGACTCTACCTAGCGCAATTAGCTCCATTTGCTCTTCCCAGTCGCGCTGTAACAAAGCGTCTTGTTCAGGTGAAGGCTGCCACAAAAAGCCGCTGCCGATGGTTCTGTCAAACGGCGCAATATCACGTTCGCTTAAAATTGGCAGCCATAAAACATGATTTAGTTTTTTACGCACAGAGCTGGTATGCCACGTCATTCCCGTCACGTTCATTAAAGGTGTAACCGATACAAACGTAGTTTCCAGTGGCCTACCTTTATAAGAAATAGGCAGTGTTTTTAGCTCAATTCCTAAATCTTCAAAATCGGGGAGGGGTTTTGAGCCTGCAGTAGCGCCTAGTACGTATTCAATGAGTTGCCCAGTCCAGCCTTTTTCACGTAGTAAATCATCAGGTGTTTTAAAATAGTACTGGTTTGCAAGTTGCCCAAGTGTTAATCCGGCAATACTGTTAACGCGCTGCATTAAGTCGTTTATTGAGTGTGGTTTTGTAGGTCGCATATTCTTAATTTCGGTTGTATAAATACTGTTAACGCGCTGCATTAAGTCGTTTATTGAGTGTGGTTTTGTAGGTCGCATATTCTTAATTTCGGTTGTATAAATACCATAGCCATGATAGCAAATAGGCTAAGCCGTGGATATCTTTAGGGTTGTACGTTTTTTGCCCACCTGTTGTTTGTGTTAATTTTGCACATATTGAAATTAAGCTACTTTACTTTAAGTTACTGACTCTGCAGGTTTTTTTAAATGTGCACGTTCAGTTTTGATTAAGCCATTTCAAAGTTGTAAGGATAAATACAACTATATGAACATGTTTATCCACAGAATCTGTGGAGAAGCTAAGTTTTAAGATCTTATATTGTGGATTTGTTTGCAAAATGAGCGTGTTTTACAAAAGTTATGCACAAACTGTGAGTAACTAGAGGAAAACAAGAACCGCAATAGCCTTGTTAAGTTATTTTCCAAATATTTACCCACTCACCATAATTTATCAATGTACTAAAAGCTCAAACTTAGCTTACTAATCGGGTTGGGTATAATAGTATTTGCCGTATTGCGGCTAATGTGGAACAATCATTAAAAATCGACTTACAAATGAGGCACTAAGGTGATTGATGCCGAAGGTTTTCGTGCCAATGTCGGAATTGTGATTTGCAATAATCAGGGACAGGTTTTTTGGGCCAGACGTTATGGTCAACACTCTTGGCAATTTCCCCAAGGTGGTGTTGATGATGGCGAAACTGCAGAACAAACCATGTACCGTGAATTACACGAAGAAGTAGGGTTGCGACCAGAAGATGTAGAAATAGTCGCAAGCTCAAAACATTGGTTACGCTATAAATTACCCAAACGATTAATCCGCCGAGACTCTAGTCCGGTGTGTATTGGGCAAAAACAAAAATGGTTTTTACTAAAATTACGCTGTAAAGACGAAGATGTAAATTTACTTAAAACCCATCATCCTGAATTTGATGATTGGCGCTGGGTAAGTTATTGGTATCCTGTAAGACAGGTTGTATCGTTTAAACGGGATGTTTATCGACGTGTAATGAAAGAGTTTGCTCCTTTCGCCATGCCTTTTAATAAGAGAGAACAACATAAAGATCATTGGCGAAGTAAAAGGTAGTTAATTCAGAATAAAATAAAGGAGCAGGACATGCTGGCTACACTGAGATCTATTGCGGAGTCTGTATCGCGACAAGCGAATTTAGACAGCGCATTAGTGTGCTTTGTGCAAATGGTTAAAGATGCCATGAAAACCCAGTGCTGCTCCATTTATTTTGCAGATTACAGCCAGGACAATTTTGTACTTATGGCAACCGAAGGGCTAAACCCCGATGCGGTAGGTAAGTTTAGAATTGGTTTTACCGAAGGTTTAGTTGGCCTAGTAGCGCAACGCGAAGAACCTATTAATATTGCATTTGCTAAATCGCATCCTCGTTTTAAGCTCTCCCCCGAAGTAAACGAAGAAGGCTACAACGCTTTTTTATCTGTACCCGTTGTTCATCAAAAAAAAGTACTGGGTGTTATTGTTGTTCAACAAAAAATGGCACGTGTATTTAGCCAAGACGAAGAGTCGTTTTTAATAACGCTTTCTGCCCAGCTTGCTTCACAGTTAGCGCATGCTGAAATTAAAGAAATACTCCGCCAAGATGAGTCATCTCATCAAACGTCTGTTTTAAAAGGCGTATCGAGCGCGCCTGGAATAGGTATAGGGCAAGCATTTGTTGTATTACCAAAACTCGATTTTAAATCTATTGAGCTTTTAAAAGACAGTGACGTTACTGAGCAGCGCCGTTTGTTTACACAAGCTGTAGCTGCAACGCGCAAAGAATTTAATACCCTATCTATGACGCTAAGCGATTCTATTCCGCACGAAGCTCTTGCGGTATTTGATGTGTATCAACAACTGCTTGACGCTAAAAGTTTAGGGCATAATGTTGAAATGCAATTACAAGAAGGCTGGTGTGCTAAAAGCGCCCTAAAAATTGTAATAGAGCGTTTAATATCTCAATTTAATGCCATGCAAGACCCTTATATAAAAGAGCGTGCTGTTGATGTTAAAGATATTGGCCTTCGTGTATTACATCATCTTGTAAATACCGAGCACGCTGTTAAAAATTACCCGGCCAATACTATTTTAATTGCTAATACCTTAACACCCGCCATGCTTGCTGAGGTGCCAAAAGGTCACT
>NZ_JACJDN010000355.1:0-4124 GCF_014163565.1 Pseudoalteromonas sp. SR45-5
CATTATTTCATGAGAATAAATTGTAAATTAATGTATAATAATGCCCGAAAACGCTTAATAAAAAACATTTGGAGTAAATATGGATTCAGTACTTAATTGGCTTAACGATAACTCAGGCCTAATTTTACACTACGGTATACAAGCTGTTGTTGCGCTTGTTATCTTTTTACTTGGTAGTCGTGTTGCTAAGTTTTGTTCTAACTTAACTGAAAAAGGTTTTGCTAAAAAGAAAGTAGATAAAGCTGTCGGTTCATTTGTTTCAAGTATTGTGTACACACTTGTATTTGCTGTAACTATTTTAATGGCACTTTCGCAAATTGGCATTGAAACAACTTCGTTCATTGCTATTTTAGGTGCTGCCGGCTTAGCTGTTGGTTTAGCATTGCAAGGTTCATTATCTAACTTCGCATCAGGCGTACTAATTATTTTACTTCGTCCATTTAAGTCTGGTGACTTTGTTGAAGCAGGTAATAAAATGGGTACGGTTAAAAAAATCGAAATATTCTCAACTGAACTACGTACTCCAGATAATAAAGTAATTATCGTACCAAACTCTCAAATAATGTCTGGTGCTATTACTAACTTCTCACGAGAGTCTACTCGTCGTATCGATTTAGTTATTGGTGTTGGCTACGATGCTGATTTACGTCACGCAAAAGAAGTATTAAAATCTGTATTAGATGCAGAAACACGCATACTTAAAGATCCAGCTTACAATGTATCTGTAAATGAGTTAGGCGATTCAAGTGTTAACTTTATTGTTCGTCCTTGGGTTAACGCTGCTGATTATTGGCCTACTTACTGGTCATTAATGGAAAATATTAAAATCGCATTAGATGATGCAGATATTACTATCCCATTTCCACAAATGGATGTTCACTTTCACAAGCAAGACTAATTTTAAATAGTTATATAATTAAAGTTATCTTTAATTGTTATAGTGCTAAAGAGCTATTAAACATAAAATTTTCATGCGGTATTTGCTGCATGAAAATTTTTTACATTATTACTTAGCTGTTTAGCTTGCTCTAACAAGTAATGCTTTAATAAAATAGATGTACATTTATACAAAGGTTATTTTTTAATGAAATTAAAGCTTTTATCAGTTTTAGTTGCGGCTTCTGCTGCAACAAACGCATTTGCTGCAGACGCAGAACAAAGAACATGGGAAGTTACCAGTGAATTAGGTGCTATTGTCACAAGTGGTAATACAGAAACGACCACACTTAAAGGTGGCATCAAAGTTCAGCACAATCTTGAACACTGGAACAACGAATACAAGCTAGACGGCATCTACAAAGAAGATGAAGTTGAAGATGCTAATGGTGACAAAAACAAGCAGCGCACTAACGAGAAGTATTCAATTTCTGCACAAGGTAATTACAAATTAAATGAAGATCATTCTCATTTATTCATTTATGGTTCACACGTTTCAGATTATTTTGGAGCGTATAGAAGTGAGTCAGTAATTTCTGCAGGTTACGGTTTACGTTTATTAAACGAAAAAACTATGTGGCTAAGTGCTGAAATTGGTCCTGGTTATAAATACTTTGAATACCCAGATGACAGCACTGAAGTTGATGACAACGGTAACTCTCTTGCTGGTGAATTTGAAGGCGAAGTAATTGCCTTGGGTAAGTTAGATTACAACTGGCAAATTTCTGAGAATGCACGTTTTACTCAATTAGTTGCTGTTGAGTACGGTGATACAAACACTAAAACTCGTTCTGAAACTGCATTACTTGCAAAAATAAACGGCTCGTTACAAATGAAAGTCGCTTTTAATGTCACTAACAACTCAGATGTTGCTGACGACAAAGAAAGCACTGACACTGAAACGTCATTCACGTTGGTTTACAGTTTTTAACCAATGTAGTTAAGTTAATGACACTAAAGTGACAAAAGGGACGAAAGTCCCTTTTTTATTTGCTTAAAATTAAGGTATTATAGTGGCCAATTTTGGTTGTAGACCTAGGGATATACCTACTCGTGAAAGTTTTTACACAATTTATTAGTGCTTTTATTCTACTTTGTAGTTTTAGTACTTTGGCTTTTACGCCAACAGCGTCTCAAATTGAGCAATTTAAAAAGTTACCTAAAGCTCAACAAGAAGCCCTCGCAAAACAATACGGTGTTGATGTAGCAACGATCACTGGTACAAACCAATCTAATAATCAAAATAATACTCAGCAGCAAAATAGTATTGGTGAGCGCGCAGAACCCGAAAAAGAAAAGCTTACAGATGAAGAGCGCTTTAAACCAAAAACAGACGAATTAAAACCATACGGTTACGAATTGTTTGCAGGTGAACCAACTACATTTATGCCAAGCGAAAATGCTGCAGTACCAGATACATATATTGTGGGCCCTGGCGATCAATTAAAAATAAACTTTTATGGTAAAGAAAGTGACAGTGTTGAAGTCATAGTTGACCGTGAAGGACGTATTAGTATTCCAGATTTAAGCCCTGTAGAAGTGGCCGGTTTAACTTTTGCTGAAATTAAAGAATTAGTAAAAGTAAAAGTAGAGCAAGAGGTAATAGGTGTAAAAGCGTTTGTGTCGCTTGGTCAGCTTCGTAGCATGCGTATTTTAGTGCTAGGGGAAGCTTACAAGCCAGGTAGCTACAGCGTTTCTTCATTAACAACCGTTTCGCACGCATTATTTGTGAGCGGTGGCGTGTCTGATATTGCTTCTCTTCGTAATATTCAAGTTAAACGCGCAGGCAACGTAGTTGCAAACTTTGACCTTTACGACTTACTTATTAATGGCGATAGCAGTAACGATATCGTATTAAAGCCGGGCGATGCTGTATTTATTCCATCAGTTGGCGCTCAAGTAACAGTTGAGGGTGCAGTTAAACGTCCCGCTATTTTTGAACTTAAAAAAGGCGAATCTGCTAAGCAGTTATTAGCGATGGCTGGAGGCCTTAAACCCAATGCATACGCTAAAAGCGCAATTGTAGAGCGCTTTAATTTCGATCGTAAAGAAGTACTCTCGGTCGATTTTTCAAAACCACAAATTAACTATATCCCACAAGATGGCGACCGTATTCGCTTTAATTCAGTTAGCTCGCAATATCAAAATTCAATTAGCTTAATTGGTGCAGTAGCACGCCCAGGTAATTATCAATGGTACCAAGGCAAGCGTATTTCAGATGTACTTAAATCTATACGCGGTGACCTACTACCGCAAGCAGATTTAAGCTATGGCCTCGTAATCCGCGAAATAAATGTAAACGGCGATATAGAAGCGCATCAGTTCGACGTTGCTCAAGCGATTATTAAAAATCCTGAAAACAACTTACAACTTAAAGCTAATGACAAGATAGTTGTATTTAGTCGTTTTGAAGAAAAAGAAGCTGAGCAATCAGCTCTAGCAAATATGGCCCTTAGCCAAGAGCAACAAGAGCAGCAACAAAAAGCAGAGCAATGGCACAAGTTTGAGCAAAAAGAGTTCGAAAAATATATTGGTGTTAATCAAGAAGACGAAGAGCTTGTTCTTGAAGACAATAAAATACTAACAATTGCAGAAATTTCTAAACGCAAAGCAAAAGAAGAAGAAGACCAAGAACTCAAACCTGAAGATTACGCATTATTTAGCCGCCATAACTTATTAGCGCCGATTATTGCTAAATTTAAACAGCAAGCATCAGTGCAACAAGCAATGCAATTAGTTGAAATCAGCGGGAATGTAACTTTCCCTGGTATTTATCCACTAATGATTGGTGGTGAGGTAAGTGATTTAATAACAGCAGCAGGTGGCTTGTTAGAGTCTGCCTATGTAAAACAAGCTGAAATTACACGTATTGTAGCCAGCGATGGTTCTAAAATAGAACACTTACGATTTGACCTTGAAAGCGCCATGAAAGGCAACCATCAAAGTAATATTACATTACAAAGTAAAGACAGTATCAACGTTTTTGCAATTCCAAATTGGCAAGAAAATGTAAAAGTAGAATTAAAAGGTGAGCTTAAATTTCCAGGCACGTACACTATACGCCGAGGTGAAACGCTAACTGAATTACTTGAACGCGCGGGTGGTTTTTCACAATTTGCAGAACAAAAAGCAGCTGTATTTACCCGTACATCAATTAAAGTACAAGAGGAAAAGCAGTTAGCGCGTTT
>NZ_JACJDN010000356.1:0-4100 GCF_014163565.1 Pseudoalteromonas sp. SR45-5
GAATAATGTGCTCACATTTTTGTGCAAGCCCTTCATCGTGAGTTACCAAAATAAGCGTAGTACCGTGTTGCGTGCTTAAATCAAATAATAAGGATTCAATCATTTTACCGTTTTTGCTGTCTAAATTAGCCGAAGGCTCATCAGCAAATAGTATTTTAGGTGTACCAATAAATGCTCGCGCAATAGCAACACGCTGCTGTTCACCGCCAGAGAGTTGCGACGGGTAATGATCAATTCGATGGCTCAAGCCTACTTTTTCAAGCAAAGCAATTGCTTGCTCTTTTGCATCACTTTCACCAGCGAGCTCTGCTGGTAGCATAACGTTTTCTAGTGCCGTTAAGCTTTGTACTAACATAAACGATTGAAACACAAATCCAATTTTAGCCGCGCGCAGTGCAGCACGCTCTTCTTCATCTAAATTGTGTAATGGTTCACCATCTAAAAATATTTCGCCGCTGCTTGCGGTATCCAGCCCCGCTAATAAACTGAGTAACGTTGATTTACCAGAGCCCGACGTGCCAACAATAGCAACAGACTCACCATGCTTGACATTAAAGCTGATGTCGCTGAGGATGGGCAGCTCACCTTCAAAGGTAGAAACTATTTTAGACAAACCATTAACCTGAATTATATTTAATTGAGAAAGCGCTGACATATGACTCATTCAATCCTTCGTTTAGTATTCATTTTATTTTTAGTTATCAAACCGCTGAGCGCAGCAGCCGACAACACGATTTTAATACTCGGTGACAGTTTAAGCGCAGCCTACGGACTTCAACAAGAAGAAGGCTGGGTAAAATTGTTACAAGATAAATACGATGACGAACAAGCCGACATTGAACTTATCAACGCCAGTATTAGTGGCGAAACATCCGGTGGAGCCCTACGCCGTTTAGATGCATTGCTTGAGCAATACGAACCCACTCATGTACTTATTGAGCTAGGCGCTAATGACGGTTTACGTGGTTTCCCCGTTAAAAAAATGCAAACTAACTTAACGTCTCTTATTCAAAAAAGCCAAGCAGCTAATGCGATGACCGCCTTAATGGAGATTTACATTCCCCCTAATTACGGCCCGCGTTACAGTAAAATGTTTACTGACACTTTTTCGCGCGTTAGCGAAGAAACAAATGCGCATTTAATGAACTTTTTTATGCTCGATATTGCCAGCCAACCTGAGCTAATGCAAAACGATAGTTTACACCCTAACAAAAAAGCTCAGCCATTAATACGAGATGAGATGTATGACTCGATCAAAAAGTGGTTAAATAAAGACTAGCTAATTAATACACCGCAAGGGCGCCTTTTTAGGCTTCTTGCGTAATAAACACCCAAACAAACAATCGCTTATTGATTTTTAAAAAAATACACGTACTATTGCAAACAACGTCGGTATGTAGCGCAGCTTGGTAGCGCACTGTCATGGGGTGGCAGGGGTCGAGAGTTCGAATCTCTCCATACCGACCATTAATACCAATCCGCTATAATACTTAATCATTTTGCGGGGCTAAACTTGTCGCTACCTGTGTTAAAAAATTCTCATTTAGAACAACTAAATAGCGAATTTTTTGCCTAGCTATCAACACGTTTTTCCATCCTAAAATAGATCACTTAATTAAGCGAATTGGTATAAACTCCCGTTATATCAATAAGTTAAACTTCTTTTCAAAATATAGCCAAAATCCATCTGTTTTGATTCTACAATTTATCCGTAGCACTATCTTATTTAACTAAGCGCACTTAATAAAACTGAGTTTAGCTGGCTAGTTTTGTGGTTTTTGATGGGGGTTGTATTTAATTGTTATTAACTTGAAGTGGCCTTTGTGGAATCTATATGAAGGCATTTGATTTCAATTTATTGAAATTAAAATAAAAAAGCGCTCTAAGCGCTTTTTTATTAAAGTACTAGTGCTTGCGCCCTACACCATTACGTACCATGTCTTGCCCTGTTTGGAATACATCTTCTGTAATACCGCGCGCTAAAAGTAATTTTTGATTATCGTCAAACACGGCTACAAAACGACTACCATCACTATTGTTTGTTGCCATACCAACGCCCGAAACACCCTTAAGGCCAAGACCGCCGTTTTCTACATTTAATAAAAAGCTTTCTAATTCGGCTAGACTAGAAATTACATCATTTTCTTTATTCATTTTAACACTCTTTTAGTAAGGCTTTTAAATCATTATGGTGGCTATTTTATATAGAAGAGCCAAAAACTTAAACCCTTGGCTCAGGTTAGTCACTAAATCGACTTTATAGCTAACTCTAAATTGCTTAGCGCACAACCAAACTCTTTTGCATTTACGCGATGATACTGCGTGTCACTCGTTGCTGTAAGGCTAATTATAAACTCGTCTTGTTGGGCTACCGCACTTTGCTCTTGGCTTAGGCACATCGCTTGAGTAAGTGAACGCAGTTTTGAATTTGTTAAAATTGAGCCAAAACGCTGCACTGGAAGTGGAGGTATTTTTATAGCGGGTAACGCTTCATCTATTGTGCGTGCGCTTAATGTAAACGTATTATTGGTAATTTCAATTACACTGCTTGTAGGCCAGTACGAATAGCTATAGCTCTTACTCCCAGGTTGGGCTTTACCTTGGTTAGCCAAATGCACTACACCACTTTTGCCTATTACGGTTATTAAGCTACCTTCTGGCGATTTAATAACAACTAAGGCTGTATTTTCATCAATACCAAATCCATGTTGAATCTCTGTTTTAGTATTTTTCACTTCGTTTTTATTTAGCGCTGCTGCAAGCCTAAATGTACGGTTTTGTTCGCTAAATTGAGTATCTAGTACACCAAAGTTAAAACTGCCCAGCCCACCAGCATTAGTGTTATTTTCACTTTTACGAAGTGCCTCAAGGCTTGTCGTATTTGTAAGCATGCCCGTCACTTTACTTTGGATTGCAGCACCGGCTCCTTCACCTACAATTACTGGGCGAGTTTGCAATGCTTGCGTCCACGGGTATGGGTTATTGTTTTGATCAAATAATACCTTGTGAGTTAATGCTGTATTACCGCTATTAAACATCACACCGGTACTATTTTTAATAAGTGATACAAGTGCATTAGTGCCATTTTTACATAAAGCGTATTCGGCCTTTGTGCGATCGGGATAAATCACTTCACGGTTATACACATTCATTAATGTATTTCTAAGCGCAGGTAATTCATCGCACGAGTTACTCGTAATCGCTTTAGCAAGCGCTGGCGTTAGTGCTAACCATTGAGTGTTTATATTTGATTGTGCCAAAAGACTTTGCGCTACATCTGCCGACTCATAAGGGTCGCGGCTCGAAGCCGTAATAGCAAGCATGGTTGGTTTTGCGTTATTAACTTTTAAACTGCCCGACACAAATTGTAAAATATTATTAGTCGCAACCTCATTATTAAAATCGGTATTTACTTGCTCTTTTACACGCTCACCGTTTTTATTAAGTAGCGGTACTTCTAGCATATCAAATACAAAGTTGTACTCTTGCTGAGTTAGACTTTCTAATTGCTGATTATTTATATCGCGCCACTGCCAGAGTAAATCTGTTTTTGATACGCTATTTGACGATTTACTTTGTATGGTTTTAAGTGTTTTTAATACAGCCGTTTTTGCCTCAACATTATTATTAGGCCAATGCTGCGCGATGTTTTTTATTTGAGAGCTGCTAAGTGTATATAAATTATGTGACTTACCATCAATAACAGCCTCTTTTTGGCAATTATTAAGCTTGGCGCTAGTACAGGTAGTAAGCTCTGACCCCACTAAAATTAAAGTTTGGCTTTGCTCTTGAGCCACTGCATTTATTGAAAAACCGGCACCGAACAATGCCACTACCATACCCAGTAACTTCGGCTGTTGATCACGTAAAAATGCACATATCATAATGTAAACTCTAATATAAATAATAAAACTAATGTGCTGTAGTTTAACAGCTAGCCACTAGCGCCTAAATATATTTTTATAAATGTTAAATAATTCAAGTCTCTGAAAAACGTTCGGGTTAAGCACTTCATTTAAATACATTGTTTAGTTTGCCCTTGTGTCTTTGTAAATATTATCTAAACAAATTTAAACGGAGCATTTATTGACCAATTTCAT
>NZ_JACJDN010000357.1:0-4096 GCF_014163565.1 Pseudoalteromonas sp. SR45-5
CCAAGGCGATGCAATGACGTTTGACTTTGCAAGCTTGGTTCGCGATGACAAAAAATTAAAAGTGTTTGGTAACTTACCTTACAATATTTCGACACCGTTATTGTTTCACCTTTTTGAATTTTCAGATCATATTGAGCACATGCACTTTATGCTTCAAAAAGAAGTAGTAAAACGCATGGTAGCAGGCCCAGGTAGTAAAACATTTGGTCGCTTAAGCGTAATGACTCAATACTACTGTAATGCAATGCCGGTTGTTGAAGTACCACCTGAGTGCTTTAAACCAGCGCCAAAAGTTGACTCTGCTGTTATTCGTTTAATACCTAAAAAGCCAGAGCAACGTACAGCAAAAAGCGTTAAAATTTTAAACACCGTGTGTTTAGAAGCATTTAACCAGCGCCGTAAAACGCTACGAAATAGTTTAGGTAACTTACTTACCGCAGAAGAACTAACTAGCATTGGCATTGATATAACGCTGCGTGCTGAGCGCTTATCTTTACAACAATTTATTGATATAGCTAACTGGATTTATGACAACAAGCAGTAACATTGGATCGCCTGTAAAGGTATCTGTAGAAACATTTTACGTAGAAGGTCAATCTCAACCTGAGCTTGAAAAATACGTATTTGCTTACTCGGTAACAATTAAAAACCATAGTTTATGCAGTGCAAAATTACTGAGCCGCTATTGGTTAATTACCGATGCAAATGGCAAACAAGTAGAAGTTGAAGGCGAAGGCGTTGTTGGCGAAATGCCAGATATTGGCCCAGGCGAAAGCTATAAATACACCAGCGGTGCAATTTTAGATACACCTGTAGGCACTATGCAAGGCCATTACACGTTACGCAACGAATTTGGCTCTGAGTTTCAGGCGCCTATTAATGTGTTTCGTTTGGCTTGCCCTAACATTTTGCATTAAGCACTTAGATGGCAGATTATGCGATAGGTGATTTACAAGGGTGTTTTAGTGAATTTAACACCCTTTTACAACGGGTTGATTTTAACCCAAGTAAAGATCACCTATATTTAGTTGGCGACATAGTTGCTCGCGGGCCTGACTCCCTAGCCTGCTTAGACTATATTTACCAACATCAAAATAGCATGACCATCACTTTAGGCAATCACGACCTTCACATGGTTGCCTGCTACTTTCTTAACAAACCCACTAATCCAAAAGATAAATTAAACTCAATATTTGAAAGCCCTAAATTGGCTAACTACATCGCTTTTTTACAAACCCAGCCTTTGGCTTTAGAGCTTAAAAAACATAACTGCTTTATATCTCACGCGGGGTTAAATCCCGATTGGTCTATTGAAGATGCGCTAAAACAAGCTCAATTTGCACAAAGCTGTTATCAATCAAGTAACGCAAAAGCGTTTTTTGAACACATGTACCAGGCTCACCCCGCTAGGTGGTCTAACACCCTTGATGACTTTGCAAAGTTTAGATACATAGTTAATTACTTTACCCGCATGCGTTTTTTAACAAGTGATAACAAACTCGAGCTTAATGCAAAGGGTGCAATAACCGACAGCGAAACTCTCACTCCTTGGTTTAACCACCCCAATATAGCTAAATCTAAACACGATATTATTTTTGGCCACTGGGCCGCACTTGAAGGTAGAACAGGTAATTCACGGGTTCACGCCCTAGATACAGGCTGCGTATGGGGTAACACCATGAGCCTAATGGAGCTGAGTACTAAAAAAGTAATTGTAGAAAATTCCCACCTTTCGTCTAAATAAACTGAAAAAAAACAATACATCTGTTAGATTTATCAATTAATAGTTAAAATTAATTAAAGTAATTGATTTTAATTACTTAACTTATTGGTACAAACGCCGATAAGTCTTAATTGAAGTACTTTTTGAGTGGAAATCTTATGAACCTGACAGTAAGCCAGCGTATTTGGGGTGGTTTTATATTTATCACACTATTATTATTAATAATTGGTGGTAATTCCTTAATAAAAATTGCAAATATTGACCGTTCCACTCAAAAAGTGAACCAACTATCACTCCCAGCATTAAATAAAAGCTCTGAGCTACAAGCCGAATTTATTTTAATGAGTAAAGCCGCACAAGCGAGCTTTTACACTACATCAGCCAATGAGCTTGCACCAATAAAAGCACAGGTCTTTGAGCAAAAACAGCAATTCAACACGCTGCACCGTGAGCTTCAAGACGTAGTAAAAAACGATGCTGCACTTAATCAAAGCAGCCAAAACGTAGAAAAAACCTATTTAAGCTTTTTAAGCACCGTTGAAAATTTATTAGCAGATAAAGGCAAGCAACTAGCATTAAATAAAGCATTAAAAGCACAATTAGAAAACATAGAATTAAGTGCAGAAGATGCTAACTCTGTTGTACTCGACATTACCGACATTGATGGGTTTGAACAAAACCACCCTCGCGCTTATCAAGCTGCAAATAATTTAGAAAACAACTTTATGTCGGTAGTTAGTAACAGCACCGACATGCTAACTGTTAAAACGCTTAACACTCTCGATATTGTTAAAAACGAGCAAACGTATTACCTTGAAGAAGTAGTACGCACCGTTGATTTAATTAAGCCAGCAATAGAGCAAACGCATAGCGACTTATATTCAAGCCTAAAAGAATATGTTGATATTTTAGAAAATAACATAAAGGGCAGTAACAGCTTAGCAGCAAACAAAAAACGTTTAATTGATTCGATTACGCTTACGCAATCAGAGCTTGCGCAGTCAGAGCAAGCCACCAAAATGGCACTTAACCAAATTGACGAACTAGTTAATCAAGCGAGTGACGTTGCGTTTAAATTACAACAAGGTGTGCGCAGCGACGTTGACTCAGCTAATTTATGGACGTGGGTTGGCATGGTTATAGCCACTCTTTTAGCAATTGTGATTGCCATTATTACTGTTAGCCGCATTACTAAACCACTTGCCGAAGTTAATCGCATTTTAGATATTGTTGCCAGTGGCGACATGACACAACGTTTAGACGACAGTGCTCAAGACGAGTTTGGCGAACTATCTAAAAGTTGTAATACACTAATTGACAGCCTACGCAGCCTAATTAAAGGTATTATTTCGCGCTCTACTCAGCTTGCAGCAGCATCAGAGCAAACATCGGCCATTACCTCAGAATCAAGCCAAGCAATTCGTAACCAACAAGCACAAGTTGAACAAGCAGCTACTGCAACAACCGAAATGAGCAGTACATCGCAAACAGTTAGTAACAGCGCTCAACAAGCGCTTAGCGAAATTAAAAATGCTGATAAAGAAGCTGAACGCGTTAAAGGTATTTCGAATAACAATAAAGCAACGATTGAACAGCTAGCGCGTGAAGTAGACGACGCCTCACAAGTTATAAATAAACTGCATCAAGATAGCGCATCAATAGGCAGCATTTTAGATGTAATACGCGGAATAGCGGATCAAACTAACCTACTTGCACTAAATGCCGCAATTGAAGCTGCGCGAGCTGGTGAATATGGCCGAGGCTTTGCTGTTGTAGCTGACGAAGTACGCTCTCTAGCGAGTAAAACTCAAGAGTCGACCCAAGAGATACAATCAATGATTGAATCGCTACAAACAGGCGCTGAAGCTGCCGTAACGGCAATGAGCAAAGGTAAGCAACGTGCGGTATCGTGTGTTGAACAAACCGACCTAGCAAGTAGCGCACTTGATTCGATTACATTTGCGGTTTCGCAAGCTCACGACGTAAGTGAAGAAATTTCGACTGCCGCACTTGAGCAACAACAAGTAGCACAAGAAATTAGCGAACGCCTTGAGTCGATTGTAGCCATCGCAGAGCAAACAGCCGAAGGCGCAAATCAAACTAATATCTCAAGTTCAGAAGTAGCAAAACTTGCTGAAGAGCTTCGCTTATCGGTAGACGAATTTAAAGTTTAAGTTTACTAAAACGATTAAAAAAACCGATGGTACTATGCACCACCGGTTTTTTTGTTTATTAGGGCTTTAAAGTGAGGTATAAAACCTTACCGGTAAGCGCCGCTCTTACTCACGTAAAAACGCAATTTTAAACATTTATATTACCTACTTTTGCCTTCACTAAAGTGCAGCGCCCTCTTAACCTCTTTGTGAATAAATT
>NZ_JACJDN010000358.1:0-4090 GCF_014163565.1 Pseudoalteromonas sp. SR45-5
GTAGGGTTGAATTACCATGCAGTGTAATAAACTGCATTTTAAAAGCAAGTAACTGGGATGAATAAATTATTAGCAATCTATGCCAGTAATTTTAACCAACATTGTTATAATGGTTAACAGCAGTCAGATATTTCTGAAATATCTGAAAGTATTCGAGAAGGCAATTTATTAAAGTAAATATGCCTAGCAAGTAACTTGCTAACTTTAAGTATAGAGTACTTGAGTATTGCTGGATTTTTATTTCCAAGCGGCGTTGAGGAACTTCGATGGACAAGCAAATTAAAGTAAAGAATATCCCTGTAGAGGTGAAAATCCAAAAACCGGATTTAAGCCGTCAAGATGATAGGTTCAATCCCCGAAATCGTATTTATGTGCGTGCTGTAAAAGGCCTACATCAATTACTTAGACAGCGCATTGGCTTCTTAGGCCTACTTGCGTTTATGTTACTACCTTGGATTAATTTTAATGGCCAGCAAGCTGTGCTGTTTGATCTAATTGGTCAAAAATACAATATTTTTGGTTTAACGCTATGGCCTCAAGATTTTACTATATTAGCGTTTATCTTTATGTTGGCAGCATTTGCGTTGTTTTTAGTGACCACCTTCTATGGACGGGTGTGGTGTGGCTACACATGTCCGCAAACTGTTTGGACTTTTATTTTTATTTGGTTCGAAGAAAAGCTTGAAGGCACGGCTAATCAACGTAAAAAGCTCGATCAACGACCCATGAATTTTGATAAGTTTTGGCGTAAGACGGCAAAGCATACTAGTTGGGTATTGTTTTCGTTGTATACCGCTATTTCTTTTGTGGGTTACTTTACGCCAATAAGGGAGTTACTCCCTGACTTTGTAACGTTTGATGTAGGCGGTTATGCACTAGTCAGTATTATTTTCTTTGCTGCATGTACTTATGGTAATGCCGGTTGGATGCGAGAAATTATGTGTTTACACATCTGTCCTTACTCTCGTTTTCAATCAGCTATGTTTGATAAAGACACATACACCGTAACGTACGACGAAAGCCGAGGTGAAAGCCGTGGTCCTCGTTCACGTAAAGTAGATCATAAAGATTTAGAACTAGGCGACTGTATAGACTGTAACTTGTGCGTTCAAGTGTGCCCAACAGGTATTGATATTAGAAATGGGCTACAAGCTGAGTGTATCAACTGTGGTGCATGTATTGATGCGTGTGATGGCGTAATGGATAAAATGGAATACCCGCGTGGGCTTATTTCATATACGACAGAGCGAAATCTCGAAACCCCAGAAAATAAAACGAATCCACTGCGAGCTAAAATTATTGGTTACACGGTCATACTTGTTGTGCTTACGGGAGCGCTTGTCGCTAATATAGCACTGCGTAAAACAATGGACTTTGATATTATTCGTGACCGAAACCAATTATATCGTGTCGATTTTGATGGTTTAGTAGAGAACACCTATACATTAAAGGTAATTAATAAAGCGCAGTACGAGCAAACCTTTAATATTAAAGTACGAGGGTTAGATAACTTTAAGTATATTGGTAAGCAGTCATTTACTGTGCAGGCAGGGGAATCTCATAACGTACCATTGTCACTTGTAATGGACCCTTATGATTTGAAGGCGCCGATGACTGAGTTTAACTTTGTGCTTTCACCGGTAGATGAGCCGGATGAGACAATATCGCAGTCGAGTAACTTTTTTAAAGCGCGATAATCGCAACTTACCTTAAATTAGGTAAGTTGATATAGCAATTAACAAAAGCGGGTATATAACCCGCTTTTATTTTATATAAGAAGAGTATGAGTAAATTTAGTTTTATTGACTTAACACCTGATCTAATACTCGATGCAATAGAAAGCGTAGGTGTGTACGCCGAATCTGGTTTATTAGCGCTCAATAGCTATGAAAACAGAGTGTACCAATTTAAAGCGGATGATGGCCTGCGTTACGTAGTGAAGTTTTATCGCCCAGAGCGCTGGAGTAAAGAGCAAATTCAAGAAGAGCATGACTTTGCATTTGAACTAGCGGATGCAGAAGTACCCGTTGTTGCCCCTATTTTATATAATGGGCAAAGCTTGTTTGAACACGAAGGGTATTTGTTTGTGTTGTTTCCAAGTGTAGGCGGGCGTTTATTTGAGGTTGATAATTTAGATCAGCTTGATGTAATGGGGCGATTAATTGGCCGAATGCACCAAGTAGCTAAAACAAAACCTTTTACTTATAGGCCAACAGTTACCTGCGAGGAGTACTTGCATACAGCCAAAGTTCATCTTCAAAAAAGTAACTTAGTGCCCATGGGAATAAATACTGCCTTTTATACTATTTTAGATTTAGTGATAGAGCAGGCGCAAAAACAGTATAAAGATGTGCAAAGTATTCGCTTACATGGTGACTGCCACGTTGGTAATATTTTATGGGCAGGTGATGCGCTAATGTTTGTTGATTTAGATGACAGCCGCCAAGGTCCTGCAATCCAAGATTTATGGATGATGCTCAGTGGCGATAGAGCGACGCAACTGTTACAGTTAGACACCCTTGTAAATGCGTATGAAGAGTTTTGTGATTTTGATCACTCTCAACTCAAATTAATTGAACCGCTGCGAGCAATGCGTATTATTCATTATATGGGATGGGTAGCTAAACGATGGAGTGATTCTGCTTTTGTGCGGAACTTTACATGGTTTGCTGATGACAAATACTGGGAGCAACAAATTTTAGCACTGAAAGAGCAACTTGCAGCATTGCAAGAAGCACCGTTAAAGTTATTGCCGTAATATTTTATTTAAAGACAAGTACAACGAGATACAAATGCTTAAAAAATTAAAACTGAGTTTATTACTTTTATGTTTACCATTTGCAGCACTTGCTGCACAGTTTGAAGTTGATAATCAATACACTGTTATAGATGTAGACAAAAGCAAGTCACCGCAAGTAACCGAGTTTTTCTCATTTTACTGTCCACATTGCTTTAAGTTTGAACCAGTAGCAAAAGCAATTGAAAAAGGCTTGCCTGAAGGCGCTGAGTTTATTAAAAACCACGTTAACTTTTTAGGTGGCGTGTCACCACAAGCACAAAGAAATTTAAGCTTTGCCTACTTAATTGCTAAGCAGCATGGTCAGGCGCAAAGTATTAGCGATCAAATTTTTAAAAGTATCCATGTTCAACGTGCACCATTAACTGAAATGAAAGACGTTAAAAAATTACTTGAAGTAAATGGTATTGATAGCGCAACATTTGATCAAGAGATTGCAAGCATGCCTGTTATTTCAGCTGAGCAAGCAATGCAAAACAAACAGAATAAATATTCAAAATTAGGCGCACTTACAGGTGTACCTACTTTTATTGTTAACGATAAATATAAAATAAACCTCAACACCATCAAAAATCAAAAAGAACTTGATGAGTTAGTAGCGTTTTTATTAGCACTATAAATTTCGGAGTATAATAATGATTAAATTAGTTAAAGCAGGTTTGCTTGCAATATTACTTCCTATGGCAGCAACAAGCTTTGCAGCAACGTATGAAGAAGGCGTGCATTACGACGTAGTTTCTGAGCGTGCAACTAAAAAGCCAGAGGTTAAAGAGTTCTTCTCATTTTACTGCCCTGCATGTAATAACATGGAAGCACTAATTGGTGAGTTTAAGCCTAAGCTTGATAAAAACGTTAAATTTAAAAAGAGCCATGTTGATTTTGTAGGTGTACGTGACCCAGAAAACCAACAGATGATGAGCCAAGCACTGGCGACAGCTGAAGTGCTTCCACAAAAAGATCAGATTATTTCTGCAATCTTTAATCATATCCATACAAAGCGCGCTAAATTTAATGAGCTTGCAGATGTAAAAGATATATTTGTAGCGCAGGGCGTTGATGGTGATAAGTTTGATAAGCTGTTTAAAAGCTTCTCGGTACGTACGCTAAGCTCTAAAATGAAACGCGATCAAGACTACTTTAAAGAAAAAGGCGCACTACGTGGCGTACCTACCTTTATTGTAAATGGTAAGTACAAATTAAACCTAGGTCGTGAGTCGGGTATTACTAAACCTGAAGACATTAGCAAATTAATAAATTACTTAGCTAACAAGTAACTTTAGCTAAAACAAAAAA
>NZ_JACJDN010000359.1:0-4083 GCF_014163565.1 Pseudoalteromonas sp. SR45-5
TAGACCCCATATATAAGCAGATTGGTATAATCAAAAAAGGCTGCACAATGCAGCCTTTTTTATTTTACAGTAAGATTATGAATCTAACTTGTATAAACGTAAATATAATTAACCTACGTTTTTACGTGCATTACGGAACATACGCATCCACGGGCTATCCTCGAGCCACTCATCTGGGTGCCAAGAGTTGGCAACGCTTCTGAATACACGTTCTGGATGCGGCATCATTACAGTGGCACGACCATCAGTTGACGTAATACCGGTAATACCTTCTGGAGAACCATTAGGATTCGCTGGGTACTGCGTTGTAGGGTTACCGTAGTTATCTACAAATTTAACCGCTACAGTGCCGCTATCAAGCGCCGCTTTAGTGGCTGCATCGTTTGCAAACTCAGCATGACCTTCACCATGAGAAACCGCTATAGGCATACGCGAGCCAGCCATTCCGTTAAAGAACACAGACGGATTCTCTTGTATTTCTACTAAACTAAAGCGTGCTTCAAAACGCTCTGATTTATTAGTTACAAAGCGCGGCCAATGTTCAGTACCAGGGATCAACTCTTTTAACGTTGATAACATTTGGCAACCGTTACATACACCTAAGCTGAAAGTATCTTCACGGTGGAAAAAGTTTTGGAACTGATCGCGTGCCATGTCGTTAAACAAAATAGACTTAGCCCAACCTTCACCTGCACCAAGTACGTCACCGTATGAGAAACCACCACAGGCCACTAAACCTTTAAATTGCTCTAGTGTTAAACGACCTTCTAAAATGTCGCTCATGTGTACATCAACGGCTGAAAAACCTGCGCGATTAAACGCTGCCGCCATTTCTAAATGAGAGTTAACACCCTGCTCACGTAAAATAGCCATTTGCGGTTTAGCACCGGTTGCAATGTATGGTGCAGCTATATCTTCGTTTAAATCAAAGTTAAGTTTTACGTTTAAGCCTGGATCTTTTGCATCAAATTTAGCATCAAACTCTTGCTTAGCACACTCAGGGTTATCACGGCGTGCTTGCATTTGATACGTTGTTTCAGCCCAAATAGTACGAAGCTCAGTACGCGTATGATTAAGTACCGTATTTTCGCCACGGTTAAACATAATCGTATCGTCACTGTTAAGCGTGCCAATATTGTGACTAATGGCTGCTATACCATGTTGTTCAAACACCGCATTTACTGCATCTAAATCAGCATTTGCAACTTGAATTACCGCACCTAGCTCTTCGTTATAAAGCGCTTCAATGTCTGAACCTGTTAAAGCTGCTAGATCAACAGTTACACCGGTATGACCCGTAAACGCCATTTCAGCTACTGTGGTAAATAAACCACCATCTGAGCGGTCATGATAAGCAAGTAACTTACTATCAGCCACAAGTGCTTGCATTGCGTTATAGAAGCCTTTTAATAACTCAGGGCTATCAACATCAGGGGTTACATCACCTAATTGCTTATAAACTTGTGCAAGGCTTGATGCGCCCATGCGGTTTTTACCCGCACCTAAATCAACTAATATAAGCGATGTATCGCCTTTATCTGTGCGCAGTTGTGGAGTTACTGTTTTACGTACGTCGTCAACACGACCAAACGCAGTTATAACCAGTGAAAGCGGCGATGTTACTGACTTCTCTTGTGAGTCACCTTCATCTTTCCATGTCGTTTTCATCGACATAGAATCTTTACCTACAGGAATCGTTAAACCAAGCGCAGGACAAAGCTCTTCGCCTACGGCTTTAACAGCTTCATATAAACCAGCATCTTCACCTGGGTGACCCGCTGCTGCCATCCAGTTTGCCGATAACTTAATGTTTTCAAGGCTACCAATATTTGCACAGGCAATATTAGTTAACGACTCTGCCACAGCTAAACGAGCAGATGCACCGTAATTAAGTAATGCAGCCGGAGTACGCTCACCGAGTGACATAGCTTCACCGTGGTAAGTATCATACGTTGCCGCAGTTACAGCACAGTTAGCAACAGGTACTTGCCAAGGACCAACCATTTGGTCGCGCGCTACTAAACCCGTAACTGAGCGATCGCCGATTGTTATTAAGAATGTTTTTTCTGCAATGGTTGGTAAACGCATTAATCGCTGCGCTGCATCTGCTGCATTTATTGATGTGATATCAAGCGCTTTGCCAACAACTTGCTTTGACGTTACATCGCGGTGCATTTTAGGTGCTTTACCTAATAATACGTCCAGCGGCAAATCAACAGGGTTATTTTCAAAGTGGCTGTCTGACACAGTTAAGTGAGGTTCAGCTGTTGCTTCACCAATAACAGCGTACTGGGCACGTTCGCGCTTACAAATTGCTTCAAAGCGGTCAAAGTCCTCTACGCCAACAGCGAGTACATAACGCTCTTGTGATTCATTACACCAAATTTCGTGTGGTGCCATGCCTGGCTCATCGTTAGGGATGCTACGTAATTGGAACTTACCACCACGTCCGCCATCATTAACAAGCTCAGGAAACGCGTTAGATAAACCGCCGGCACCTACATCATGAATAAACGCGATTGGGTTTTCATCGCCTAGCTGCCAACATTTATCGATAACTTCTTGGCAACGACGTTCCATTTCTGGGTTTTCGCGCTGTACTGAAGCAAAGTCTAAATCTTCGTTTGACTGACCTGAGGCCATACTTGATGCAGCACCACCGCCTAAACCAATGTTCATTGCAGGCCCGCCTAGCGCAATTAATTTAGCGCCTACAGGAATATCACCTTTTTGAACATGATCAGAGCGAATATTACCTAAACCACCGGCAAGCATAATTGGTTTATGGTAACCACGTACTTCTTCACCGTTATGGCTTGTTACTTTTTCTTCGTAAGTACGGAAGTAGCCTAATAAGTTAGGACGACCAAACTCATTATTAAATGCAGCGCCACCTAGTGGACCTTCTGTCATTATATCAAGTGCGTTTACAATACGACCCGGCTTACCAAAATCGCTTTCCCACGGTTGCTCGTAACCTGGAATACGTAAATTTGATACAGTAAAGCCAACTAAGCCTGCTTTTGGCTTAGAGCCACGACCAGTTGCGCCTTCATCGCGAATCTCACCACCAGAACCTGTAGCAGCACCTGAGAATGGCGCAATAGCTGTTGGGTGGTTATGAGTTTCAACTTTCATTAGTATTTCAATGTCTTCTTGATGATACGCATATTCACCTTGCGCATTTGGGAAGAAGCGACCCGCTTTTGAGCCTTTCATTACTGCCGCGTTATCTTTATACGCCGACAATACATTTTCAGGATTTAGCTCAAACGTATTTTTAATCATTTTAAACAGCGATTTTGGCTGCTCTTTACCATCGATTGTCCAGTCAGCATTAAATATTTTATGGCGACAATGCTCTGAGTTCGCTTGTGCAAACATAAACAATTCGATGTCGTTAGGGTTACGTCCTAACTTTGTAAAATTTTCTACTAAGTAGTCTATTTCGTCATCAGCAAGCGCAAAGCCTTGCTCAACATTGGCTGTTGCTAGTGCTTCGCGTCCACCACCTAAAATATCGACAGACGACATTTGGCGTGGGGCATCACTGCGAAACAGCTGAGCCGCATCTTCAAGTTCATTGTGTGTGGCTTCAGTCATGCGGTCGTGCAATAACGCAGTTACTTGTGCAAGTTGTTCTGCGTTTAAATCACCTTCAACATAATAAGCAATACCGCGTTCAACACGGTGAACCTGCTTTAAACCACAGTTGTGGGCGATATCGGTAGCTTTAGATGCCCAAGGTGAAATGGTACCTGGGCGAGGTGTAACAAGTACAAGTTTGCCAGCTGGGGTATGCTCAGCAATAGTTGGACCGTAAGTTAATAGTTTTTCAAGCTTGGTTTGCTCAGAGCTACTCAACGGCGATGTTAAATCGGCAAAGTGAGCATACTCGGCGTATACGTTAGTGACTGGAAGTTGCGATTGTTGGCAACGCGCTAAAATTTTATTAACTCTGAACTCTGAAAGTGCTGGTGCACCACGAAGGATCAACATAGGTAATTTCATCCGGGGTTAGGGATTGAACGATATTTTAGGCACGCATTATAGTCCAATTAGCATTCAGATTTAACTCAAAAT
>NZ_JACJDN010000035.1:0-14004 GCF_014163565.1 Pseudoalteromonas sp. SR45-5
AAATGGTTAAATTAACAAGGTATGAATTTTTTAAATTAAAGCGATGTATATAAAATTGTTTAATTACAGTTGCTTACGATTTGTTTTTATGTTGGCACAACCCTTGAGTATGTAACTACGTCTAAACAATACACAAACAAGGAATACCATTATGAAACATTCAATTAAAATCGCTATGGCAAGTTTATTAGTATTAGGTTCTGCGCAAGTACATGCAACAGAAGTGGACCTAGATGTAACTGATATATTAACTCAAAGTGTAGCAAGCTACGTAAAGCAAACCACAATCGAGCTTGAAAAATCACTAAAGGAAACGCTTTATTTTGATGCTAAAACTGTTTTAGAGGGTTTATTAGATGAGCCCGTTTTAACACATAGCACAACGCTTAAAAATACTGACACTAGTATAAAAAACGTAAAATAAATTATTTAAAGGATTAAAACGATGAGCAGTGAACTTGGATTATTTGCATTAATGTTAGCACCCGTAGTCAGTATGATTAGCGCTTATTACTCGGTTCAAGTGTTTAAAGCTATGGGAGGTTGGTTTAATCTTTAGCCAATTATATAGCTGGTAATTAATTCGATTCATACAAAGCTGATCGACTTAGCAAAAGCGCACGTAAATAAAGGCAGAGTGTTTGAAAGAAGTAGACTTTATGAAACGTGCGATTTTTCCATTACCCATTTTTATGTTACCTGAAGGCTATACGCGATTACGCATATTTGAGCCTCGTTATTTAAATATGGTTAAAACCGCATTAAAAAACAATACAGGGTTTGTGCTTTGTACATTTGAGCACGACACGCCATTTAATATAAGCGCGCAAGGTTGCCTTGTTGATATTATTGATTTTGACCAAGACGACAACGATGTATTATTAATCGATGTGTTTGCTTCTCAAAGCGTTCAAATAAATGACGTTTATCAAGACGAGGACGAACTGCGACATGGTTTGGTGTCTTCTTGTAATACGCCATATTGGTATAAGGATTCTAACAACTCAGTTGGCGAACATGACTTATTGCATGATGCGCTTTTAAACGTGTTTAAAAGTAATCCGGAACTTAATTTACTGTACAAAAAAACTCACTTTGACAAACTGCCTTGGATTGCAGCCCGTTGGCTTGAGCTCCTACCTATTTCTATTGAGAAAAAACAGCAACTTGCGTTTGAAACGAACTTTGATAACTTACTGAATTTCCTCCATACTGTGATTAATAACGAATTTGCCTAAATTTTATGATCCTAAATTAATTATTGCCCGTATTACTTAATACAAAAGCAATAACGGGATAAATTATTATGGTAAGTCAACAACAATCACCACGTTGTGAACCTAATACAGGTAAGTACACTGCCATGCCAGAAACGCCGAGTAAAGAACTCATGCAAGCGCTTATAGATGTTGCACAGTCACGCGATAAAAAAGCATTTTCCTATTTATTTGAATACTTTGCGCCAAAAATTAAACGCTTTGGAATTAAGCAATTTGGTGTTGAAGCTCAAGCAATGGAGCTTGTGCAAGAGACGTTAACATCTGTTTGGCGTAAAGCACATTTGTATCACAGTGATAAAGGTGCGGCTACTACGTGGGTTTATACCGTTATGCGTAACGCTTCATTCGATATGCTTCGTAAAATGAAAAGTAATAAAGAAGAAAACATAAGCGAAGATATTTGGCCGTTATTAAACGAATCACAAGATACACATCACGAATACAGTGATCATTTAGAAGATAAACAAATTAAACGTTATTTAGA
Organism: Pseudoalteromonas sp. SR45-5; assembly: GCF_014163565.1. Taxonomy (NCBI): domain Bacteria; kingdom Pseudomonadati; phylum Pseudomonadota; class Gammaproteobacteria; order Alteromonadales; family Pseudoalteromonadaceae; genus Pseudoalteromonas; species Pseudoalteromonas sp. SR45-5. The sequence continues at coordinate 1,765 of NZ_JACJDN010000035.1, forward strand.
CAAATTACCTATTGCTCAACGCGAAGTGGTAAGAGGCGTTTATTTTCAAGACATGTCGCAAGAGCAACTTGCACATCAACTTAATATTCCAGTAGGCACGGTAAAATCACGTTTACGTTTGGCCTTGCAAAAATTACGTAATGAAATGGGAGATCAGCATGATTAAACATCACCCGAGTGAAACTTTACTGACACAGTATTGCGATGCATCACTTGCTACATCATTGAGTTTAGCCGTTTCTATACATGTAGATATGTGCCCTGTGTGCCAAGCTAAAGTAGCTAAAATTGAGGCAACCAATGCAAACGCACTATTTAGCGAAGAGCCAGCGCAATATGAGAAACCTCAAGCTGAGCAACCTGAGTTACTTGAAGAATTTGAATTGAATGTGCTTGATATGATCACGTCTGATGATTCTATCGACGAAGTTTATGAAGTAGAGCCTGTTTCTATTAAAGTTAATGAGCATAACTATCAGCTTCCACGTGCGCTAACGCGTATTTCTCACAGTAAATTTACCCAAGTGGGTAAGCTTGCGAGATCTCGTATTGCACTTGATGATGGCCCATTACGTTCTAGCTTGTTACATATTGATGCTGGTGGTGAAATACCAGAACACACGCACACTGGCTTTGAAGTTACTTTACTCCTAGATGGCGAGTTTAGTGATGAAGAAGGAAAATATGTCCCAGGTGACTTTATATGGCAAGATGGTAGTCACCAACATACTCCTTTAACAAAAGATGGTTGTTTGTGCTTTACAGTTGTCAGTAGTGCGCTACATTTTAATAAGGGCTTCAGCAAGTTACTAAATCCAATAGGTAATTTGATTTACTAAGAGAATTTATGCACACAGATATAATAAAAATAGGTATAAGCGCCTGCTTAGCAGGCGAAAAAGTTAGATTTGACACAGGTCATAAAAAGTCAAATTTCTGTATGGATGAGTTAGGTAAACACGTTGAATATACACGGTTTTGTCCGGAGGTAGCGGTAGGTTTACCAATACCTCGACCAACTATTCGCCAAGTTAAAGTGGGAGATACTATTAAAGTATGCCGCCCAGATGGCACCGGTGAAGTAGGCCAGCAACTTACCGAATATGGTAAAAAAGTTGCAACAGAACAAGCTAAAGAGTTGAGCGGGTTTGTATTTTGCGCAAAAAGTCCAAGCTGCGGCATGGAGCGCATTAAAATATACAACGAAGCAGGCACGGGTAATACTTCTGAAGGCGTTGGTTTTTTTGCTGAGCAAATAATGAAGCACAACCCATTATTGCCATGTGAAGAAAACGGACGTTTAAATGACATGCACTTACGTGAAAACTTTGTAATGAGAATTTACGTATTTAAAAACTGGCAAAAATTAGTACAAGAGCCGCTTACGGTTCACAAGCTTACTCAATTTCATTCTCAGTATAAGTACTTGTTGATGGCTCACAATTACCAAGCTTATCGAGATTTGGGTAATCTGCTTGGAACGTTCGTAGGTGACAATATAAATGCAGTTGCGGATGAATATATTTTAGGTTTGATGACGGGTCTGAAAAAGCCAGCTTCTCGAAGAAATAATTGCAACACCCTAATGCATTTACAAGGCTACTTTAAAAATGATTTATCGAAGGTTGAAAAACAAGAACTTCGTGATGCGATAGACGAATACCGCGAAGGATTGGTGCCATTGTATGTACCACTTACCTTGTTAAAACATCATTTGAAAGTTCATCCGAATGAGTACCTTGAAAAACAAGTGTTTTTTAACCCATACCCTCACGATTTAAAACTACGATTTGGTATTTAATGGATACATTATTTTGGTTTAGGCGCGATTTGCGCCTTTTTTCTAATGAAGCGTTAATTCAAGCGCTAAATAATGGCGCTAAACACGCCATTTTTTTTGTGTCTGAAAAACAGTGGCAACAACACCAAGCTGCGCCTATTCAGATTGACTTACTCAAGCGCCGAGTTACTTATCTTCAATCACAACTTGCTGATTACGGTATTACTTTACATATTATTGAAGCGCCTAGCTTTAGTGATTGTACGCGCGAGCTGATTAACTTTTGTAAAGCAAACGATGTAAAACACGTAATTGCTAATACAGAGTATGAGCTTAATGAAGTAAACCGCGATAAAGCAATTTTGCATGAATGCGATGAGCTTTCTATTACTTTTACTTTGTACGAAGGTGATTTAATTGCACCTGCAGGCTCTGTCAAAAATCAAAGTAATGAAATGTATAAAGTGTTTACTCCCTTTAAACGTGCATGGTTAAAGCAGTATCAAGATACACACTTTAGTTTGCCACAATGGCCTTTAACTTCTGAGCCAATAAAATTTGATGAAAGCGACTTACTAAAAAGTGATGGGTGCTCAGATAAGTGGCCGGTTGACGACGAAACACTCTCTACGGTAGTTGATAATTTTATATGCGACAAACTTACAAGTTACGACGACCAGCGTGATATTCCCAGTGTAAAAGGCACATCGGGTTTAAGCCCGTATTTAGCACTAGGTATTGTAAGCACAAAGCAACTGCTTATTAATATTCAGCAGCGTTATCCTGATATTTTAACTACATCAAAAAGTAAAACGTTTACGTGGATTAACGAGCTTGTTTGGCGCGAATTTTACAGGCATTTAATTGCTGAATTTCCGAAGCTTTCGCGCGGCGATAACTTTAACGAAAAGTATAATGCTGTAGTGTGGCGTAAAAGCGAAAGCGATTTTAAAGCATGGTGCGAAGGGCGTACAGGTTACCCATTAGTGGATGCAGCAATGCTACAACTTAAGCAAACCGGTTGGATGCATAATCGTTTACGAATGGTTGTTGCAAGCTTTTTAACTAAACATTTATTAATAGACTGGCGTAAAGGTGAACGCTTTTTCATGCAGCACTTAATTGATGGCGATTTAGCCTCAAATAATGGTGGTTGGCAGTGGGCTGCAAGTACGGGCTGTGATGCTCAGCCTTATTTTAGAGTTTTTAATCCTATCAGACAAAGCGAGCGCTTTGATCCAACGGGCAAGTTTATCCGTAAGTATTTGCCAGAGCTTGAAAACGTGCCAGATAAACACATTCATTTTCCACACACTTATTTAGCCGCAACAGGCAAAGATAAGGAATGTTACTGGCCAGCAATAGTTGATCATAAAGCGGCACGAGAACGTGCACTTGCTGCATTTAAGGTGTGATATGGATAACCAGTTACCAGTAGATAAATTTGTTGAAATATACCAACAGCTTGATAGCACTAATCTTGATTTATTGAGTGATATTTACTGTGACAACATACAGTTTATAGACCCGATGCATGAAATTAACGGCATTGTAGAATTGCGCAGGTACTTTGCTAACTTATACAGCAATGTTAAGCATTGCCAGTTTGATATTACTGATTCGTTTAATAGCGGTAACAATGCTTTTATTTATTGGACTATGCATTATGCACATCCAAAGCTGTCATCAGGTAAAACTATCTCGGTAGACGGTCATAGCAAGCTTATTTTTAAAGATGGCAAAATTATTAAGCACAGAGACTACTTTAATGTGGGCGAGTTGTTATATAAACACATTCCTTTACTTGGTAGCGTTATAAAGCTAATTGATAAAAGGGCAGGTTAATTATGATCACACTTATAACGGGTGCTACATCAGGTATTGGCGAGCAGCTAGCAATTAAATATGCACAGCTAGGAGACACTGTCATAGCTTGCGGCCGTAATAGTGATAAGCTTGCCGAGCTTGCTAAATACGACAATATCCAAGCATGTAAATTTGATGCAACTAACCTGCAAGATATAAAAGAGTCTACTATTGGCTTTCCTCAATTTGACCGTGTTATTTTAAACGCTGGTAATTGTGAATATATAGATGATGCGCGCAACTTTGATAGCGCGTTGTTTGAGCGTGTAATAAACGTTAACTTACTTTCTATGGGGTATTGCCTTGAGGCGTTACTTCCTAAAATAAATCCAGGTGGCCAACTTGTTTTAGTTAGCTCAAGTGTTACTTACCTTGCGCTACCTCGTTCAGAAGCTTATGGCGCATCAAAAGCGGGTGTAAGTTACTTAGCAAAAAGCTTAGCGGTTGATTTAAATGATGTTGATGTGACTTTAGTTCATCCCGGGTTTGTAAAAACGCCACTTACTAATAAAAATGATTTCCCGATGCCTATGGCCGTTACTGCTGAAAAAGCAGCTGACTACATGATTAAGGGTATTCAAAAACGCCGCAAAGACGTTCATTTCCCTTATCGTTTTACACTTATATTAAAAGCTTTACGCATTTTACCACTGCCGATTTGGCTTAAAATCGCAAAAGGATTAGCCCGTTGAAAAAAATAGCAATAATAGGAACTGGTGTATCTGGTTTAACATGTGGGCATTTGCTTCACAAACATTACGATGTAACCGTATTTGAAAAAAATGATTACATAGGTGGCCACACAGCAACGGTTGACGTTGATGTGTGTGGCATCAAATACGCAATAGACACTGGCTTTATTGTATTTAATGACCGAACTTACCCATATTTTGAAAAGTTACTTTCGCGCATTGGTATTGATAAACAAACAACCCAGATGAGCTTTAGTGTGCATAACGAAGCCACTGGTTTTGAATACAATGGACATACGTTTACAAGCTTATTTGCACAGCGTCGTAATATTTTTAGACCTAAGTTTTGGCGATTATTGTACGACATTGTTAGGTTTAACAAACTGTGCAAAGCAATGCATGAAAAAGGTGATTACCAGTCTGATCAATCATTAGGGCAATTGCTTAACGATAACCAGTTTAATGACTTTTTTAAATACCATTATATTCTTCCTATGGGCGCGGCTATTTGGTCTACCAGTATTAAAGAAATGGAAAACGTAGGCGTTGAGTTTTTTGTTAAATTTTTCTTTAATCATGGGCTTTTAGATGTAACCAATAGACCACAGTGGTATGTAGTACCGGGTGGATCTCGTCAATACATTAAGCCGCTGATCAGAGGTTTTGCCGACAAAATTAACCTCAATACAAATATTAAATCAGTTACGCGTCAAAATGATGAAGTAACAATAGAGTTTGCCAATGGTGAGCAAAGTAAATTTGATAAAGTAATATTTGCTTGTCATTCAGATCAGGCGCTTGCACTACTGGGTGATGCTACTGAGCAAGAAAAGTCAGTATTGGGTGCAATAGCTTACACTGAGAACTCAGTGGTGTTGCACACCGATACAAACCTTTTACCAGATAGAAAAGCGGCATGGGCGAGCTGGAACTACCTACTTAACAACAACACTGATAAAGCCGCAGTTGTTACTTACCAAATGAATATTTTGCAAGGTATACAATCAGATACGCAGTTCTGTGTAACGCTTAACCATCTTGAAGGAATAAGCCAAAGTAAAATTTTGCGCGAGTTTACTTATCACCACCCTGTATTTAACCAAGAGTCTATTGCAGCTCAAAAACTTAAACACAGTATTGATGGACACAACAATAGTTATTTTTGTGGTGCTTATTGGTACAATGGTTTTCATGAAGATGGCGTACACAGTGGTGTAGATGTAGCCAAGCAACTTGGGGTCGAATTTGACTAGTGCAGTGTATTTAGGCGATGTTAAACATCGCCGTTTTGCTGTTAAAGAACATCGCTTTAGTTACCCTTTATATATGATGTGGGTAGATTTAAATAATCCTCAACAACTAAGTGGTGTGCATAAACACATAGGTACGTCAGGCTTAAAGGCGTTAAAGTTTAATGAAGCTGATTATCTTAAAGGCACCTCACAGCTTGCTAAACGTCCTCTTATTGAGCGTGCACACGAACAACTTGCCAATTTAGGTATTACTGAAACCTTTACTCATATTTACATGCTTGGGCAACTTCGTTGTTTTGGTGTGTATTTTAGTCCTGTTAATTTTTACTTTTTTGGTCATAACGACACCCGTTTTAAATACATGATTGCTGAAGTAAGTAATACACCATGGAACGAACGTCATTATTATTTAGTACCTTTAGAAAAAAAAGTGAACTTTAAAAAGGTTTTTTCCGTATCACCTTTTATGAATCTAGATATGAACTATCATTGGCATGTTAAGCAATCGCCTGATAAAACATTGATACACATTGAAAATAAGCGAAATGAAGAGCTATTATTTGATGCTACACTTCGCTTAAAACGTAAAGAACTTACTAAAGAAGAAGTTAATAAGTTATTTAAACGTTTTCCGGCCATGACATGGTCTATTTTCAAAGGTATTTATTATCAAGCGTTAAAGTTGTTTATTAAACGAGTTCCTTTTTTAGGCCACTCAGGCAAGCCATAAAGCACATAGATAGTCAGGACAATTAATAGGTATTTCAATGGATAAAGTGTCGAGCTTAAATTGCGAACAAAGCACAAACTGGTTAACTAACATATATAAAAAATTAGTGACTAAAGCCTTCTCGTCAATTGAAACAGGTCAAGTTGTTTTAATTGAAGGGAATGAGCGTACAGTTTTTGGCGACCCATCTTCAGTGCTAAAAGCAACAATTATTGTAAACGATAAAGCTATGTATAAGGCATTTGCATTATCTGGGAGCGTTGGCGCTGGTGAAGCGTATATTTTGGGGCATTGGTCTTGTGACAACTTAACCTCTTTCATTGAGATATTTGCTATAAATGAGAAGCAACTTGATGAGTTTGAGAAGAAATTCGCATTTTTTAGCAATATTGGACACCGGTTTAATCACATAAAAAATAAAAATTCTGAATCGGGTTCTAAGAAAAACATCGTTGCTCATTACGACTTAGGTAATGATTTGTACGAATCATTTTTGAGTAAAGAAATGCTTTACTCAAGTGCTGTATATCCTTCAAAAGAAGCGACGCTTGAAGAGGCTCAACAATACAAGCTTAAACGCATTTGTGAGCAAGTTGAGCTTCAAAAAAATGATTCAGTAATTGAAATTGGTACAGGGTGGGGGGCTTTTGCTATATATGCAGCCACACATTACGATTGCCATGTAACAACAACAACCATATCTGATGAGCAACATGATTATGTCGCTAATAAAATTTCAGAGCTTGGTCTTGAAAGTAAAATTACATTACTTAAGCTCGATTACAGACAATTGAAAGGAAAGTACGACAAGCTTGTTTCTATCGAAATGATAGAAGCGGTGGGCCATGAGTACTTACCTAGCTTTTTTACTCAATGTGGTGAATTGTTAAAAGATGACGGTGCCATGCTCATACAAGCTATAACTATTGGCGATCAGCGTTATAAGCATTACTTAAAAAACTCTGATTTTATTCAGCAGTATATTTTTCCAGGCGGGTGTTTGCCATCACTTAACGAAATGAGTGAGCAGATTAAAAATAATACCGACATGGTAATTCATACTGTTAATGATATTGGTGCACACTACGCAAGAACATTAGCTGATTGGCGAAGCCGTTTTATAAAAAGCTGGCCTGATTTGGACCGCTCAAAATTTGATGAACGTTTTTATCGTTTATGGTTGTTCTATTTTGCTTATTGCGAAGGCGCGTTTAGAGCCAGAGCAACAAGTACGGTGCATTTAATGGCGCGTAAACCACGTTTTGTTAGCGATAACGATGATATTGCGCTCGGTTACTAATTTTGTTTTATTTCAAGCAGTGTGGTTTTTATCATTGCTGCTTGAAGCTGATTCGCTACTTTTTAGCGGACTGATTATTGTTTTAATGTTTTGGTTGTCAAAACAAAAAAAACAAGACACCTTACTTCTAATTAAAGCCCTACCTTTAGCACTATTATTAGAATTTATAGCGGTAAAGTTAGGCTTGTTAGAGTTTAAAGTTTATCCCTTCCCTCTATGGCTCGTCTTTTTATGGGCTGCGTTATTACTTTCTTTAAATACCTCAATGGTTTTTTTGAGTAAATTAAAGCTTTGGCAGGCCTTTTTAGTATGCATGGCTTTTGCGCCAGCAAGTTATTGGGCTGGGGCGCGCTTTGAAGTAATAAGTTTAGGTTTACCTTTATGGCAGTTTTGGCTCGTTTACGGTGCGCTTTGGTCTACAGTGTTTACTGTTATTCTTTTTATAAACCAAAAAATCAAGTTATTCATCAATCGCTGATCGCCCACAATTCCCATTTCGTAACATTACCCATTGACTCAAGGGAGCTTATTTTGAAATTTTTACTAAAGGCAGTTACTTTTTATTTGCTTACAACTTCAATTGTTTTAGCTAACACACAGTTTAACAAAGTAGGCGAAGCACGAATGGAGTATTTATTTTGGGATGTATATGACGCGGTTTTATTTACCCCTTCAGGTAATTACAGCGCAGGAACGCATCCTATTAAATTTAAACTTACCTATTTACGTGACTTTGAAGCTAAAGAAATCGTAAAAGCAACAAATGAGCAGTGGGAGCATATTGGAAAAAAAGAGCTAGCAGACAAATACGACAGTAAATTATTGTCTATTTGGCCTGATATTAGACAAGGTGATTCGCTAACGTTAGTCACAAATGAGCAGGGTATGAGTACTTTTTATCATAATGATGAAAAAATTGGCGAAATAAATGAACCTCAATTTTCGAGTGATTTTTTAGCCATTTGGCTGGATGAAAAAACCTCTGAGCCGAAACTACGAAAGCAACTATTAGGGAATTAATATGAATGTATTTAACGCGTTTAAAACAGCTCTTGTATGCTTATCTGCTTTGTTGCTGATAAGCTGTTCGGCACCAAATGTAGAGCATTATAAAAATACATCGCCAAACTTTGACTTTAAAACATTTTTTAGTGGAAATTTGAAAGCCTACGGTGTTGTACAAGACTTTAAGGGTGAATTGACCCGCAAGCTTGTCGTAGATATGAATGCGAGCTGGGATGGTAACCAGGGCGTTATTGAAGAAGACTTTGTTTATGACGATGGCGAAACTCAAAAGCGTATTTGGAAAATAACGTTAAACGAAGACAATAGTTTAACGGGTGTGGCAGATGATGTTATAGGTACTGCAAAAGGTAGAAGTGATGGCAGCGTATTTCATTGGAATTACGATGTAGAGCTTCCATACGATGGCAGTACTTTAAAAGTGAATTTTGATGATTGGATGTACCTGGTTACACAATCGCGCTTGATAAACCGCACATCTATTGTTAAGTTTGGAGTCGAGGTCGGGGAAGTGACCTTAGTGATCGAAAAAATATAGCTTATTTACCCAGTTGCTTAACTTGCGCCAAAATTGTACTCAAATTAAGTCTTTGTTAACCCAACACGCTGTATTTTACAGAGAATTATTTAAATTTTACTCATTTTTTAAGAATTTAAGCAAAAAATGCAATTTGCTGTTGCTAACTCTTTAAAAATGCATAAAGATAGGTTTTGCGAAGGCAAAATAATAACGAATAGGAATCTAACAATGAATAAAGCTCAATTAGTTGAAAAAATTGCTACTGATGCAGAAATCTCTAAAGCCGCTGCTACTCGTGCTCTTGACGCGTTTACAGGTGCTGTAACTTCTTCTTTAAAAGAAGGTGATTCAGTAGCATTAGTTGGTTTTGGTACTTTCTCAGTAAAAGAACGTGCAGCTCGCACTGGCCGTAACCCACAAACGGGTGCTGAGATCCAAATCGCAGCGGCAACTATCCCAAGCTTTAAAGCAGGTAAAGGTCTTAAAGACCAAGTAAACCCTTAATAGGTTTAACGAATTAAATTAAAAAAAGAGCTAATTAGCTCTTTTTTTTTATGTTTAATAAAGACATCAATTGATGCCTTTATATTATAAATTTATGCTTTTAAGGCTTTATCGCCTCGACCAATGCCAACAGCGCCAGAACGTACAACTTCAATAATATCGGTTTCATGACGAAGAGTGTCTAAAAACGATTCTATTTTGTCTGTGCTGCTCACTAATTGTAGACTATAGCTTTGTCGGCCCATATCTAAAATAGCACCTTGGAACACATCAACTACTCGCGTAACCGCTGCACGAGTCGTCTCGTCTTGAGCAAATACCTTAACAAGCAATAGCTCACGTTCAATGTGACTCATTTCTGTTAAATCGATAATTTTAAGCACGTCGACTAGTTTGTTAACCTGCTTTGTAATTTGCTCTACAACTCTGTCATCACCCATAGTGGTAATGGTAATACGCGACAATGATTGATCGTCAGTTGTGCCCACAGTTAGGCTGTCGATGTTATATGCACGTTGTGAAAAAAGCCCAACAATACGTGATAGGGCACCTGGTTCGTTTTCTAATAAAATAGATAAAATACGACGCATTATGCTTTTACTCCTTTACGTAACCACATCTCATCAATGCCGCCTAACTTAATTTGCATTGGGTATACATGTTCTTTTTCATCAACGTTTATATCTAAAAAGACTAATCGGTCGTTAATTGACATTGCTTTATCGATAGCAGGTTGTAACTCATCTAGTGTGTTTACTTGTATGCCTACATGGCCGTAGCTTTCAACTAACTTAACAAAATCAGGTAGTGAATCCATGTAAGATGATGAATGACGTCCACCGTAAACCATGTCTTGCCATTGGCGTACCATACCTAAAGAGCGGTTATTAAGTGATACAACTTTTACCGCTAGGTTGTACTGTAAACAGGTTGATAGTTCTTGAATATTCATTTGAATAGAGCCATCACCCGTAATACACACAGACTCTTTATCAGGAAAGGCTAGCTTTACGCCCATTGCAGCAGGTAAACCAAAGCCCATGGTGCCTAAGCCGCCTGAGTTGATCCATTGACGAGGATGCTTAAATGGATAATATTGCGCTGCAAACATTTGATGCTGACCAACGTCAGAACTTACGTAAGCGTCGCCATTAGTAGCTTTATAAACCGCTTCAATTACAGCTTGTGGCTTAATTTTGTCGCCATCAGTGTTGTAGCTTAAGCACTTTTGTTCGCGCCAGCTGATAATTTGTCGCCACCAATCTTCTTGCGCGCTGCGGTCTATTTTAATTGGGCTTTTATCAATACCCGCTTGTAGTTGTTCAAGTACGGTTGCTAAACAACCTACAACTGGTATGTGTGCTTTAATCGTTTTAGAAATTGAAGTTGGGTCAACATCAACATGAACAATTGTGGCATTAGGACAAAACTTTTGAACGTTATTAGTTACCCTGTCATCAAATCGGGCACCAAGCGCTAAAATCACATCGGCGTTAGCCATTGCTTTGTTTGCCTCAAGCGTGCCATGCATGCCTAACATACCTACAAAGTTTGGATGCACACCTGAAATACCACCCAATCCCATTAGTGTATTTGTAATGGGGGCATTTAATGATTCAACTAAATGCGTTAATTGCTCTGATGTATTTGAAATAACAATACCACCACCAGAGTAGATAACCAGTTTTTTGGCCTCTAAAATAGCTGTTACGGCTTTGCGAATTTGTTTTGAGTGCCCTTTAGTATTAGGGCTGTAAGTTCTCAGCTCGGTGGTTTTAGGAAATTCGTATTCAAACTTAATAGCAGGGTTAAGCATATCTTTTGGAAGCTCAACAACGACAGGACCTGGGCGACCAGTGCTAGCAATATAAAAAGCTTTAGCTAAGATTGTAGGGATGTCTTTAGCACTTCTACAGTTAAAACTGTGTTTAACTACAGGGCGAGAACAACCCACAATATCGGTTTCTTGGAATGCGTCGTCGCCAATCAAATTTGTAGGCACTTGGCCTGATAACACAACCATAGGAATTGAATCCATGTAGGCCGTTGCAATACCTGTAATACAGTTTGTAGCGCCAGGGCCTGAGGTTGCAAGTACAACACCAACGTCTCCAGTGGCGCGGGCATAGCCGTCAGCCATATGTGTTGCAGCTTGTTCGTGACGTACTAATATATGTTCAATGTCATCTTGCTGAAAAAGTGCATCATATAAGTCTAAAACCGAACCACCGGGATAGCCAAATATGTATTTTACCTTTAACTCTTTTAATGCCTGAACTACTAGTTCAGAACCATTATATTCTTGTTTGCTCATCCTCATTCCTCTGTGCGCTTTTTTATGCATAAAAAAACCCCCGCGTAGTGCGAGGGTTTTTAAAAAGCAGTATCACCTTTTAATACATCCCCGCTGGGCTTATAACTAAGACCAGTACGAGTACGACTAAAAGATTAATGTGTGTGTTCATAGTTTTTACTCTATTTAGCAAAACACTGCTTTTAAATTAAAGATTTTGTATAGGTTTATTTTTAAGGGTTTTAAGCCTTCATGTCAACCTTGAAAGCTGTTTTTTGC
>NZ_JACJDN010000360.1:0-4083 GCF_014163565.1 Pseudoalteromonas sp. SR45-5
TGATACCCAAAGTAATCAATTAAGAGCTCGTTCTGTATTTTGGAAAAACTATAGTCAAAAATTTAATCAAATCAAAATACTTTTGCCTAAGCATACATATCAAGTAATTAGTGAAGGGCTAGTTGTTAATTCTCGAAATTTAATAATACTACCTGATGAGCCGAATGAAAATTCGGAAGCATGCATTTTTGAAATTGGTGAGCACATCATTGTAGAAATTTTACGAGGACAAGCTAGTGAAATTAGAGTTTTTGAGCGTTCTCAGCGAAATATTGCAAGGCTATTAGAAAATAAGAACTTATCTTTAAAAGATATTCGTAACATGACTTATGGGTATGTACATGATCACGAGTACTTATGGCAGTTCGCATTTGAAAAGTTACTCAGGACCAAATTAAACATTACTCCTAATTCAAACATTACTCACTTCTTAGGGTTACCAAAGAGTATTGGTAAATACGATCATCAATACGGTATGGCAAAACCATCTGAAGAAAGCTTGATGAAGCGACAAAGTCGTTTAATTGAGTGGAATGAAAGGTTCTGGAATGAAGAGGAGAAAACTGAAAAGTACTCAGGGGTATCACCTTTAGTTAAAAAGAGCTATCGTGATTTAGCTATAGCTAAAAATGCTTTATTGGACGGAAATAAGCACGTATATGAAACTTATTTACATAAATCCGCTAATAAAGGAAATCCAGAAGCAATGTACCTCTTAGGAATGAATATTATTAATAACCCTAAAAACCCCCCTGCTTTAAAGCGTGATGGAGAAGGCTGGGTTATTAAGTCTGCTGATTGTGGTTATGAGTTAGCTATTAATTTAGCAACTAAATATGGTCTAGCATTGCCTAAGGAAAAGGAATATAAAGCGCGCGTGGTACCAGGTAAAAACTTGGTTAAAGCTATAAACTCGAGTCGAAAAAGGAAACTGTGACAAATATACTTCAACAGCCTTAGCTTTCAACTATGGAGCTTGTAATTGTTCTTAGTTGGTTTCATATTGCTGCAAACAGTCTTGTTATTACTAAATAATCAAAGTTAATCCAAGGCTTTATACTTTTAATCAAAGCTGCATGAAATGTAAACTATGAAGACTGCCCGACATAATTCAATTTTAGATTATATCCCTTCTAGTCCTAAAAGTACTTCAGTGAGTGAACTACAAATTGCTTTGTCGAAAAGTGGGTTGGATCTCTCCAGCCGTATGCTCCAGCGAGACCTACAATCACTTTACGACCAAGGTTGCTTTGGTCTTGAAAAAGATACGCGCAGTAAACCATATGGTTGGTCTATTAATTCACAGTGGCGAGGTGGGAACGCAAAAGTAATGAGCAGTGAAATGGCTGAACACTATTTGTTGCTGGAGCAGTTACTGCCGCAATCAGTCCCCAGTGATGTTAAATGCTCAGTGCATATTAAAGCAGAGCAGGCATTTAAACGCTTTAATGGTCATGTGCCTGAGTGGCTTTCAACCCTTCCAAAGTCGTCGTTAAAAGTGAATATTGATACTCAGTTAGTTGAGAAAATTGAGCATGCGATTAAGCATAAGCGTGCAGTGAGCGCTGAGCTTTATAGAGTACTTTACGATGAGGCACATTGGTTAAAGTTTGCTGAATTGAGTTTTTATAACTTAGTTGAGCAAGGCGGAGTGTTGATGGCGCAGTTTATGGTGGGGGAGTTTCACGATAAATGCTACCAGATGCCGGTTTACCGCATTCGTAATGTACACATTTTGCAAAAAACACGACGTGAGCCAAGCAATGAGCAGTTAAAGTCGCTGCGCAGTGCGATTAATAAAGACATGAAGCAAGAAGCGATCGAGTTAATTGTAAAAGTGCCTAGCCACTCTGCAGTTAATCAAGGGTTTATTGAGCTTGGCGAGCTGATTGACAAGCAACAGATTGACGATAAAAACGTATTATTTACCTACCAAACTATTGATAGTGAGCAATTGACCGATGAGCTATTTAAATGTGCCCATTGGCTCGAGGTTGTTAAACCTGAAAAGCTGCGCCAAAGAATCACTACAAAGCTTAAACTGGCCGCAAATATTTATAAATAACTCTAACTAGTTTAGGTGCGTCAAAAATTGACGCACCTATTTGTTATGCTCCTTTAAAAGTTAAGGAGTGATTATGTTTCAATTAATTCAACAAAATGATGGTTTATCAATCGGTGTATTTGGCATTGGTGGGTGTGGCTGTAATTCGCTTAACAGTATTTTTGAACAACGCGAGTCTGAGCAGGCGCACTTGTACAGCGTTAATACCGACAAAGTGGTACTTGAACATACACAGAGTGATGAAGCAGTACTAATAGGTGCTGAGCTAACTCATGGTTATGGTGCAGGAGCCGACCCTAAAGTTGGACTACAAGCGGCAGAAGAGAGTAAAGAGCAGCTTTTAACGCTTATTAATGGCTGCGATATAATTCTGTGTGCAACAGGGTTGGGGGGCGGTACTGGGACTGGCGCTAGCCCGTATATTGCACAACTTGCTAGTGAGCAAGGTAAGCCCATTATATTTGTTGCTACATTACCATTTAGTAGTGAAGGGCAGTTTAGAAATAATATAGCGCAAGCAGGTTTAAATGAGCTTAAAGAGCATGCTAATGCGGTTATTACTCTCCCAAACGATCAACTGATTGAGGTGCTTGGTAACGATATAGGATTATTCGATGCGTTTAAACATTCAAACCAAATACTCCACTCACTGATAAAATCACTCATCGACATGCTTTGCTATCAAGGCTTAATAAACGTTGATTTAAATGATTTTGCGAAAATTATGGATTGCCAAGGCGATGCTGTACTTGGCGTAGGCAAGTGTAATGATGAGAGCGAGCTCACTACTGCACTTGATAGTGCACTCAATAACCCACTGGTTAATCAGGTAGATATGTCATCAAGTACTGGCGTGATAATACAAGTAAATTGCAAAGATGAAATCTCACTGGGTAGCTATAACCTTATTACTGATACTGTGCGTCAGCAGGTAAGCCCAAACGCATTGGTTATTTGTGGTGTTTCAAAAATTGAAAACTTAACAACCAATTATGAGCTACTGGTTATTGCTACGGGCGCGAGTTCAAAAATGATACTTGATGAAACTAGAATTGAGTCAAACTCTAAAGTAGTCGCCACTAAACCAAAAGCATCTGATATTTTTGATATTCCTGCTTTTATAAGAAATCAATCTGCACCACCTAGTAAAAGCTCTTTATAGGTTTGTAAATAACGACAACGCTGTATAGCAATATGTAAGCTTTACTCTAATATTTGCAAAGGGCGGCTCTTTTTAAGCTTTTGGGTTTGCTGAACTATATTACCCCAGATAGTGGAATAAGCACTTATTGTGCTTTTGACTTTGGCGATGAAATTATTTGAATAATCTAATTTTAAAAATGATTTTTTAGTCGTTTTGTTTTTTAACTTAGCCTGTATTTTTACTTCTTTAAGTATTTCCTTCTCAAATAGGGAAAAGTTTTTATAAAGTGCTTTAATATCAGTGTTATATATTTTATTCGAGTGGTCATAATGTTTACTCATCGGATCGTGATCTGAAACAGAGTGATGAAGCATTTTTTTAGACTCAATTTCAGCAATTGTTGATGACCCAATTTTTTTAGTTAGCACTTCTTTCATATGTGATTTTAAGAAGCTGCGAAGTAGTGTTGGAAATGCTCCGGCTGAGCCTTTTATATTTATGTTATCTCGCGGGGCCGCTACCATGTCTTTTGGCGCATGATATTTAAGAGTTCGGTTTAAACTCTCTTTACTAATGGGTTTTGAGTTGTCTTTAACCTTGCAAAATAAGTAGGTGCGGTTTATGTCTGGGTTTAATTTTAACTCTTGTTGTATTGCTTTTTTCATCTCGGGTGTGAGTTGTATTTTAAACTCTTTTTGGTTTTTCATAGCACCGCGAGTGGTATGAGTTGTTTCAGGAAACGTTAAAAATTTAGGATTATTTAAATCATCTATATACGATAGACGAAGGTTGCAAATATTTATGGGTCTTAGCCCAGTAAACATCATCAGTAGTACCGCATTTATTAATGTATTATTTTTAACTGTTTTTAGGT
>NZ_JACJDN010000361.1:0-4081 GCF_014163565.1 Pseudoalteromonas sp. SR45-5
TTCTTTAGTAGTTCCTGCATTATTATCAGCTAGGACAGATTTAATCGTATCCCAAAGAAACTCATCTAAATCAGCAATGCCATCGTTTTTATCAAAATAAATACGCGCCTGTTTATCAGTCTCTTCTACCCAACTGCCTTTCGCAATTGTTAATACTTGTGCCGGTGGGCGGTAATTTGTAGCTTCAGGATTATTGTCGTATTGACCTACATCCATTTTATAAACTGGGTCTTGAGCTGGTTGAGATAACGACGCTGGTGCTTTTACAGGCTCATGCGTACGATAATTACGCTCGTCATGTGCCTTATTAATAAATACACTACACCCTGATAAACTTACCAATACACTTACTGCAAGTGCTTTTGGGATCCAATACTGCACAGATATTTCTCCTTAGCATACCCTTTAATTGTTTTAACAAATATATGAGTGGGTAATACCGATTTGGTTCAGTGTAAAATCAATATTAACTTTACATTTATTATTTGGCTGCCTAAATGCAATAAAGTTCAGCACTTCAACTTAGTAAGCAACTAAGCGCAAATAAGCAAATTTTAGCTATGGTACTTTCCCGTGCCAGTAAAAACAAGAAACACCGCACTTTAAAAGCGCTTAATTAGCGTGTGCTGTAGTTTAGAGCCCTTTTTGTGTTAAACTTCGCCGCCGTGCAACTTCTCGTGTGTATTTTTGGTGTTGCCAACTCGGTTGATATAATCCAAGTAACAAGGTATTTGAACTCATGACTGCATTTTCAAATCATCAAATTGTTTTAACAGCGATTGGCGAAGACAGACCCGGTATAGTAAGTGAACTAACCCAACTGGTTAGCGATTGCCACTGCAACATTATTGACAGCCGTATTGCTATTTTAGGCTGCGAATTTACCTTCATAATGCTACTTAGCGGCGACATGTCGGCAATAAGCCGCATAGAGCACGTACTGCCCACTAAAGCCATGGAATTTGGCCTGCTAACCATGATGAAGCGTACAGCAAGTCATACTCCTAGCGAGTTTTGTGCAGGTTACACACTAGAATACACAGGCATAGACACCCCTGGCACATTGAGCAAAGTAACGCGCTTTTTTGCCGACAATAATATTAGTATTTGCTCACTTAAGTCAGACACTTATTCCCAAGAAGACAACATTAAAATGCGTTGTGAACTTGAATTCAACATACCTGTTGATGTAGATATAGATCAATTTAAAATTAGTTTTGAGAGCCTTTCTCACACGCTAAACGTAGATTATATTTTTAAACGAATTCGTTAAGGATGCTAAACATGAACACAATTAGTCCATTACAAGCTGGCGATACTGCACCCGCTTTTAGCCTACAAAACCAAAACGACGAAACAGTAACATTAAGCGAGCTGTTAAAAGAGCAACAAGTGCTTGTGTACTTTTACCCTAAAGCGTCAACGCCGGGTTGTACTGTACAAGCCGAAAACCTACGCGATGAGCAAGCACAGCTTGCTAAATTTAATACCCGCGTTGTAGGTATTAGCCCAGATCCAATTAAGCGCCTTAAAAACTTTGAAACTAAAAAAGAGCTTAATTTTGATTTATTAGCCGATGAAGACCACGCCATTGCTGAAGCATTCGGTGTATGGGGCTACAAAAAGTTTATGGGAAAAGAGTACGATGGTATTCACCGCCTAACGTTTTTAGTAGGCCAAGACGGTAAAATTAAACACCTATTTGATAAGTTTAAAACCAAAGATCACCATCAAGTAGTGTTGGATTATCTTGCAGCAGAATAATTTAATAGCTGTCAGAAAAAATACAGAAAAGCGTTGCTCATGGGCAACGCTTTTTTTATGTCTATACATTTGCGCTATATAAAACTTAAATAGCAATAGAGTAGATAATTTGTTAAAAATGCCAAAGCACTTATTATTAGCACCTTGCCAATTGGATATTTAAATCTTGAATAAAAGCCTAAAATTTAAACTTTATTTAACTGCCTTAAGCATCTGTATTATTGGTTTTAACTTTTCAGAGCCAAGTATGCAATTTTACTCAAACCCGTTTTATATCGGTAGTTTTGTTTTTGCTATTGCGCTTATAATCTCTGTAATTAATTACGCCTGCCCTGCCTGTAAGAAAAACCAAGTAATGCGCTCTATTTCTAGTTATAAGCTTCCCACTAACAATTGTTATAATTGCGGGAAAGAAATTGATGAGAAAAACTAATTCACCTACTCTGTATTAATACATGAAACTAAATAAGAAATAGTTAAGCAACCGCATTACATTGTAAGTTTTTCTCTATTGCTAAACTCTCACGGTACTCAGAAGCTTCAGCTTTTAAAGTCCAATGAACGTCTTTAATCCCATTGCCCTCTACAGCTTTCTTAACTTCTGATATTGTAGTTTTGAAAAATTCTTTCCTTGAATTTATCTTATTCACTGAGTAAATATCAAAACGGCGATGGAGTTCTTTTTCTAAAGATGGCGCATCTTCACTAAATATCATCGCATGAACATCAAAGGAAAAAGGAACAAAAGCATCGCCCAGTTCTTTGACCCGATCCATAGGCTCAAGTCTTCGGGTCATACCAATTTTGAATACCTCTTCACCAAAACTGCCTACATTGCTTATTACGTATACATGCCCTCTTCGGGTTTGCTGTGCCATCGACATAGCTCTTTGACCTTTATCTTCCGCTTCTTTTAATTGTTTCTCTAGATCAAGTAATTTCGCTTCATAATCGGCCCGCTGCTCATCATTTGCAGTAGAAAGTTCTTCTCGTGCTTTTTTCAAAGCTTTCTGAAGTAAGCGTTCTTCTTTTTCGGCTTCTCTCTTTGCTTTCTCAATATCTCTTAGAGCCTTTTCTTCTTCCCTAATTTGAGCTTTAATTTCTGCTTGCTCTTCACGTTCGATTTTTTTTAATTCACTTGTAGCTACAGCCCACTTTAGTTCGATTAAACGTGCATTAAGGTATTTTTCATTAATTCTAGCTTTTCTAAAAGGAACGCCATTGTGGTTAACTAATGCGAACGCATCTAGTATTTCTTGGTTTATTTTCCCAAAATTATCATGTTTTACTTTAGATAAAGCACTATCTACTTTACCGTTAAATGCATCTACTACAAAATGGATTGCATATGTTTTTCTATGTTGTTCAACATAGTCACAATCTCCAGCAAATCCTTCTTTTATCATTTGTCTAATATTTTGTCGTATTGACTTTAGCTCTGCTCCAGCT
Source organism: Pseudoalteromonas sp. SR45-5 (assembly GCF_014163565.1). Lineage (NCBI taxonomy): Bacteria > Pseudomonadati > Pseudomonadota > Gammaproteobacteria > Alteromonadales > Pseudoalteromonadaceae > Pseudoalteromonas > Pseudoalteromonas sp. SR45-5. Next base: position 3,214 of record NZ_JACJDN010000361.1, read on the forward strand.
TCTTTATGACCAAAATCCTCAGCTAAATCATCTAAAACTGAGTGATTAGGAATGATATAGTCGTCCTTATAGCCTTCGATGGTATTTCGCATTGCTTTTATTGCTTGCTCGTAGGTATTAGCTTTTTCTTTCGCTTCATAAGCATCACCCGCAATCTCTTTAGCCCTTTGCTCTGCGAATAAAGTAATACGGTCAGCTTCTTGATTAGCATCCAACCTAATTTGTTCTGCTTTTTCCTTCGCTTCTCTAAGTCTTAAGCTCCCCTCTAACCTTTGTTCCTTTAATGACTCACTTAAAGTAATAGATTCATTTTTAACTTCATTAGCTAAATTTTCAGCAGTTTGCTTTATAGCATTTGCTTTTAGTTCCGCTTCATCTAATAAAGTTTGAGAGTAAGCTTCAGCTTGAATGATTGGGCTATATTTCTCAGTTAGTTCTTTATTTTTCAATGATTGCTTTTTAGCTTCTTCTCGCGCTAAAGCTAAAGAATCAGTTAATGCCTTAATATTTTTTTTAAACTGTATTTTTAAATTTTTTGTATGGTTGTACCAACCAAGACAAATCAATATGGTAATTATTAGTAGAAGAATTGATGCAGAGAGTTCCATTTTAAATTCCTTTTATCATTATTTAATCCACTATTTGAAAGTAGCATATATTTTAGAGTCGATGAAACTGAAATTAATATACAGAATTTTACGCGCCGAAACTCAAATAGGTTACTGTGTCTGATGTCGCTTCGCTTATCCGACCTACGTTTTCAAATATATAATTCAGGTTTATTGGGGGCGTGGGTAGTGGAGGTTCGTTGGGTTTCGCTGCGCTCTGCCCAACCTTTTATCTCTTATTGATGAGTGTTTAACTTAAA